>DATGHI010000139.1:0-10202 GCA_035308065.1 Gammaproteobacteria bacterium
CCACCTTGCCGTCCTTCAGCAGCACGTCGCCGTCGTCGATCTCCGCGCCGGTGCCGGTGTAGACCGTGGCGTGGCGGATCAGGGTCGGCTGCGAGGGCAAGGGCTGGTAGGTGGAGGGGAAGGGCTCGGGCGGGAACTCGCTCGGCGTGTCGGCCGATGGGCCGTCGGCGAAGGTCGGCGCAGCCAGCAGGACCAGGACCGCCGAGCCGGCGGCCAGCAACAGAGGACGTAGCGACATGGGACGCTCCTTCTTAAGGGAAGCCTGTCTTACAAACCAAGCAGGGTGATACCGGACCCGCAGCATAGCTGCCGGCTGGAGCCATTGGAGTGAAAAAGGTCGGATTCGTTCAATGCTATGATGCAAGACGTTGATTGATATGGGGTTGCGCCAGGGTCATGGAATACACCGCCCTGCGTTCCATCCTGATCCTGCTGGGCGTCGCGGTGTTCGTGGTGGCGGCCCTGCGCCGTCTTCACCTCCCGGCTGTCCTCGCCTACCTCGCCACCGGCTTCCTGGTGGGTCCCCACGGCTTCGGCTTCATCGCCGCCAATACAGACACCAGCGCCCTCGCCGAGTTCGGCGTGGTGTTCCTGCTATTCACCTTGGGGCTGGAGTTCTCGCTGCCGCGCTTCATCGTCATGCGCAAGGCGGTGTTCGTGCTGGGCGGTGCGCAGGTGCTGCTCACCACCGCCGGCACCGCCCTCGCCGCCTGGGCGCTCGGATCAGCGGCGCCGGTGGCGATCGTGCTCGGCGGCGCGTTCGCCATGTCGTCCACCGCCATCGCCGTGAAACAGCTGACCGAGCAGAGCGAGATCAGCCTGCAGCATGGCCGCGCCGCGGTGGCGGTGCTGTTGTTCCAGGATCTCGCCGTCATCCCCTTACTGATCCTGATCCCGGCGCTCAACAAAGGCCTCGGCACGGCGCTCGCCGGCGACCTGGCCTGGGCGTTTGCCAAAGGCACGCTGGCGGTGGTGGTAATCCTGGCCACGGGCCGGTGGCTGCTGCGCCCGCTGCTGCACCAGATCGCCTCCGCCCGCTCCGCCGAGCTCTTCACGCTCACCGCATTGCTCGTCACCCTCGCCTCGGCCTTCGGCACGGCCGCGCTGGGCCTGTCCCTCGCGCTCGGCGGCTTCCTCGCCGGCATGATGCTGGCGGAGACCGAGTACCGTCATCAGGTGGAGGCGGACATCCGTCCGTTCCGCGACGTGCTGCTCGGCCTCTTCTTCATCACCGTAGGCATGCTGCTCAACCCGGTGACCGTGGCGCACCATTGGTTCCTGCTCATCGTGGCGGTGGCGGGCCTGTTCCTGTTCAAGACCGCCCTCATCGCCTTGCTCAGCCGGCGCCTGGGCTATGACCGGAATGCGTCGCTGCGCACCGGCCTGGTGCTCGCCCAGGGCGGCGAGTTCGGCTTTGCCTTGCTCTCGCTCGGCCTCGCAGAGCACATCATGCGCCGGCCGCTGGCGGAGTTCGGGCTGGCGGTGATCGTGGTGAGCATGATGCTGGGGCCGCTCTGCATCCGCTACAACCGCGCGATTGCGGCGCGGCTCTTCCCCGAAAGCGCCGAGGAGGAACATGACCTCCTGCAGCACGACATCGGCAAGCACCAGGTGCACCTGGAGAACCACGTGATCATCGTCGGCTACGGCCGCGTTGGCCAGAACGTGGCACGCCTCTTGGAGCCGGAAGGCTTCGAGTTTGTGGCCCTGGACCTGGATCCGCTGCGTGTACGCCACGCCCGCGAGGCCGGCGATCCGGTGTACTACGGCGATGGCACCAACCGCGACGTGCTGCGCGCCGCCGGCATCGAGCGGGCGCGGGTGCTGGTCATCAGCTACTTCAAGGTGTCCACCGCGCTCAAGATCCTGGAACACGTGAAGAAGATGCGTCCGGACATCCCGGTGCTGGTGCGCACCCGCGACGACGCGGAACTGGAGAAGCTACAGGCCGCCGGCGCCACCGAAATCATCCCGGAGACGCTGGAATCGAGCCTGATGCTGGCAAGCCATCTATTGCACGTATTGAACGTGCCCATGTCCCATATACTGCGCAAGATCCAGGAGGTGCGCACCCACCGTTACAGCCTCCTGCGCAGCGTGTTCCGCGGCCAGGACGCGGTGCCCATCGACCCCTCCCATGCGTTCCGCGAGCAGTTGCACACCGTGACCCTGACGCCCGGCGCCCGCGGCGTGAACCGCTCCCTGAACGAGCTGGATTTCCGCGCCCTGGGGGTGGTGGTGACGGCGCTGCGCCGCGAGGGCGTGGTGGGCCGCCAGCCGCCGGGCGTCACCGTGCTCAAGGAAGGGGACGTGGTGGTGCTGTGGGGCACGCCGGAGAAGCTGGAGGATGCTGAAGAACTCCTGCTGCGCGGCAACCCGAAACTGAAACCCCAGACTGCTTGAGATCCGTGTTGAGGAAATCCACCGCATGGTGAACATCGGCACACCGCTCACCAAGAACGCCGTCCGGGTCATGCTCCTGGGTTCCGGCGAACTCGGCAAGGAAGTGGTCATCGAGCTGCAGCGCTTCGGCGTGGAAGTGATCGCCGTGGACCGTTACGCCAACGCGCCGGCCATGCAAGTGGCGCACCGCTCCCACGTCATCAACATGCTGGACGGCGCCGAGATCCGGCGCCTCGCGGAACTGGAGAAGCCCCATTACATCGTGCCGGAGATCGAGGCCATCGCCACGCCCACGCTGCTGGAACTGGAGAAGGAAGGCTGGACAGTGATCCCCACGGCGCGCACCGCCCGCCTCACCATGGACCGGGAAGGCATCAGGCGCCTCGCCGCCGAGGAACTCAAGGTCCCCACTTCCCGCTATAAATTTGCGGACAATGCCGCTGAGTTTCGTTCCGCCATCCAGGACATCGGCATGCCCTGCGTGGTGAAGCCGGTCATGAGTTCCTCGGGGAAGGGCCAGAGCGTCATCCGCCAGGACGGCGACATCGACATAGCCTGGAAGTACGGCCAGGAGGGCGGTCGCACCGGTAAGGGCCGCATGATCGTGGAGGGTTTCATCCCCTTCGATTACGAAATCACCCTGCTCACGGTGCGCCACGCGGGCGGCACCAGCTTCTGCGAGCCCGTCGGGCACCGCCAGGAAGACGGCGACTACCGGGAATCCTGGCAGCCCCAGCCCATGAGCGCGAAAGCGCTGGCCGAATCCCAGCGCATCGCCCGGCTCGTCACCGACAACCTGGGCGGCCGAGGCATCTTCGGCGTGGAACTGTTCGTGAAGGGCGATCAGGTATGGTTCAGCGAGGTCTCACCCCGGCCCCACGACACGGGGCTTGTGACGCTAATCTCCCAGGACCTCTCGGAGTTCGCCTTGCACGCCCGCGCCATCCTGGGACTTCCGATCCCCGTCATCCGCCAGCTGGGGCCCTCCGCCTCGGCGGTGATCCTGCCCCACGGGGATTCGGACGGACCCCTGTACACAGACGTGGACGCCGCTTTAAAGGAACCGGATACGATGCTGCGACTCTTCGGCAAGCCCGAGATCCGCGGCCATCGCCGCATGGGCGTGGCCCTGGCGAAGGGCGAGTCCATCGAAGCCGCCAAGACCAAGGCGCTCCGTGCTGCGGGCGCCGTGAAAGTGAAACTCTAGGAGCCACACCATGCCCTCCTTCGACGCCGTCTCGAAAGTCGACACCGCCGAGCTCACCAACGCGGTAGACCAGACCAGCCGCGAGATATCCCAGCGTTACGACTTCAAGGGCACCGCCGCTGCCATCGAACGCAGCGACGACGTGCTGACCCTGTTCGCCGACAGCGAGTTCCAGCTGAAGCAGATCACCGATATCCTATTCGGCAAGGCCGCCAAGCGTGGAATCGACGTAGCGAGCTTCGATGTCCAGAAGGTCGAAGCCATCGGCGGCGACAAGGCCAAGCAGGTCATCAAGGTGAAGCAGGGCATCGAGAAGGAACTGGCGAAGAAGATGGTGAAGCTGGTGAAGGAGAGCGGACTCAAGGTGCAGGCGGCCATCCAGGGCGACGAGCTCAGGGTCTCCGGCAAGAAACGCGACGACCTGCAGGCCTGCATCGTCCTCCTCCGGCAGGCCAAGCTCGAACAGCCGCTGCAATTCGTGAACTTCCGCGATTGATAGGAAGATTTAGAAGTCCCACATCCGTAGACCGATGAGTCCCCAGTAAGCCAAGAACAGGGCGAGAGCGGCGCAGGCTGATGACGCCGCCAACGAATGCCAGCGCAGCCAGCGGTTCACGTCCCATTTGAATGACCGGATCGACTGCGCCAACGCCGCGGCGCTCGCGAGCGCAAACAGCAGCGAGGCCAGGAAGAACATCACGGTGTGCGCGTTCGGCGAGCCGAGTTCGATGGGCTGGATGCCCATCAGACTCAAGAGCATGAGCGCGAAACCCGACGCGGCGGCGAGCGTCAGCAGGCGCAGGCTCCAGTGCTTCACGCCGCGCATCCGACCGAACGCGAGGCGCAGGAGCCACACCGGCGCGAACAGCACCGTGCTGAACATGAGGAGCAGCGCCGCGAGGAAGAGCACGAGCGGGCCATAAGCCACGAGCACACCGGTCTTGACCCAATGCTCCCCGATGGGGCGGTCCAGGATCTCCTCGCCGCCGGCGTCCACATAGGAGACGCTGTCCGGCCCCGGATGGTCCGGCTCGCGCCACAGCCCCGTACCCGCCGGCACGAGCGTGACGGGATCGTCGAACAGGGCTTTCAGCGTCAAGCCGCCTTTCCCATCAGGCTTCATGCAGCCGACCCCTACGAGGTAATCCGCCACCGCCATCACCTGATTGCGCGGGTTCTCCTCCCGGTAACACCCGGCGGCGGCGGACAACGCAGTGGCGTTCACCGGCGAGGGCGAAGGCATGAGCGGCTGCGGCTGGCCGCGCATCAGGTAAGAGACGATGAGCTTCGTGCCCTCGTGCATGGCCTCGCCGGGATCGCTGCTGTTCAAGAGCAGCACGAACCCCACTCCCTGGTCTGGCGCATAAGCATAGCGCGAGTCGAAACCGTCGATGCCGCCGTCGTGGCCGTGGAACTCGTAACCGCCGATATAGGCCGTGTAGTTTGCTAGCCCATAGCCGAAGTCGAGACCGTGGCGCGCAGCATCGCTGGTGGCCGGGGTCTCCATGCGCGTGACGCTCGCCGCGGAAAGGAACGGGCCGTTCTGCCACGTGCCACGGTTGAGGAGCATCACTCCGAAGTGCGCGAGCTCCTGGGGCGAGGCGGCAAGCGCCCCCGCGGGCCGGAGATAGATGGCTGCCGGCTTAACCGGCGCCTGGGTATCCCCTTCGTAGCCCTGGGCGAGCGCCGACAGCGTCACCGGATCCAGCGTCAGGCTCGCCCGGATCATGCCGAGCGGGCGCAGCACCTGCTCGGTGACGTAGCGTTCGTAGCTCATGCCGCTGAACTTCTCCACCAGGTAACCGGCGATGAGGTAATCCGGGTTGGAATAGGACATGCGCGAGCCCGGACGCCAGCGCACCTTGAGTTCCGGTGAGCTGCGCTGCAGCACCGTGAACAGCGGGATGTCCTCCGGCTCATGGAAGTTGTAGAGCCGCGGGAAGTGCATGTCGTCGAAACCGGCGGTGTGCTCCAGCACCTCCGCCAGGGTCACGGGGTCGGTATCCTCCCAGGGGTTGCTGACCGGGATCTCCGGCGCCACGTCCTTGAGCCGCGCGTCCAGTCGGAACGCACCCTTCTCCGCGAGCTTGAGCAGCGCCGCCGCCACGAATCCCTTGGTGATGGATCCCACCCGGAATAGGGTGTCCGCCGTCACGGGCTTCCTCGACTCCCGTTCGGCGTAGCCGATGCCACCCGCCCAGGTGACCCCGGAGCGGTCGAAGAGCGCTACCCCGCCGCCGGGTACATTCGCCTCCTTTAGCAGGGCCGCGAGGCGGGTCTGTAATTCAGCGATGTCCTTGGGGGGCGGTTCCGGTTTGTCGGCCGCGGTCACCGCAGCCGACAGGAGGCACGATAGTGCCAAGGCGATGAACGCGGATCGTCGCACGGGCGGCTTACCTGCTTGAGCGGGACCTGAGGCTATTGTATCGGGGATTCGCGGATTTCAGAGTCTATAGCTAGTCGTCGGTGAAGGCTTTCCGGTAATCCTTCACGCCGCCCACGGCGCCGACGCGCAGGTCCGCGAGTCCCGCGAAAACCTTGAGCTGCATGTCGTCGCCGCCGCCGCCCTGCTGCGCGACCGAGTTGCCCCAGAAATGCAGGGAACTCATGAAGCCGTGCTCCTCCGGCGGCCCGTAGTATTTTCCATTGAGGTCGAGGATCGCGAGCCCGAAGCTGCTGGCGACGCGGATCGCACCGGGCTTAGCGCTGTCGGAGATCACATGCAGGCGTCCCGCTTTGACGCTCGCATGCACCGCCCCCTTAGGACTGTGGATTTCGAGATCGCCGGCTCCGAGCGTGGCGGCGATGCCGCCGGCCGCCCCGTCGATCACCATGCGCCCGGCGTCCATCGACGATTCGAGCACAAGACGCGCCGGCACGGTGAGGGTCCACTTCTGCTTCACATCCGAGTGTGTGCCGCCGGAGGGATAGGCCAGAGTCACCCGCATGGCCGAACCCTGCCGGTCCAGCTTGATCGTCGCCGCCTCGAGATCGTGGGCGGTGGAGTCGCTCATCCAGTGGACGATGCCGAGGAAGCTCTTCTGGTCCTGATTGAGGTCGAGTTTCACGTGGATGGTGTCGTCGCCGGAGGCGGTGATCCGCATCTCGCCGGTATCCGCCGTCACCGAGACCTGCTGCAGGCCCGCCGCCGCCGCGTCGGCGGTCAGGAGGTAGGGTGCGTTGCCCGGTGTGGGCGAGGTGCTGCAGGCGGATACGGTCGCGAGGATCAGCAGCAGACCGATGCGGGACAGGGTTTTCACTTGTGCTCCTCGCCCTTGCCGCCACCGGGGGTGATGCGCAGCGACGCTTCGCCCACGTTCACCTCGAGGCGCATGCTGTCAGGACCGCTGCCGTCCAACGTGACACGGTTGCCGAGCCCGCCGTGCTCGTGGTATCCGCTCTGCTCCCCGTTGATATACACCACGGCCTCGCCGATGGTGCTAGAGAGGTCGATCTTGCCGTGGCGGTCGGTGCCCGACTTGGCGCGGATCTCGCCGACGTTCACCTGCCCATCGATGGCGCCCTGCGGCGCATCGATGCTGAGCTCACCCACGTCGAGGCGGGCGGTCACACCGCCCTCCGCACCGTTGATGGTGAGTTCGCCGACCTTGAGGTGAGCGTCCAGGGCGAGGTACACGGGCATCTGCACGTCCCATTCCTGCTTGAGGTTGTCCTGATCCGCCTCACGTGGATAGCTGAGCGACAAGCTCAGGCGGTCGCCCTGCTTCTCCTGGTCAATGGAGGCGGCGGCGATGCCGCGGGCGGTGCCCGCGCTCCTCCAATGGAAGAACCACATGAACTCCTGTTCCTTCGGTCTGAGGGTCACCTGCACGTGGACCTTGTCGTCCGGGGAAGGATTGACATGGACCTCGCCGACGCCGACCTCGAGCGCGAGCTTGTCGATGCCGATCGCGTCCAGATCAGCACTCAGGACACGCGGCGCGGCGGCTACGGCCTCAGGTTCGCCGCCGGTGGCGGCGGGGACGGGAGCGGTTTCCACGGGACTGCCCGCGGAGGGAGTGGCGGGATGCTTCGAGACGTACCAGGCGAAGGCCACGACCAGGACCACGATTACGGCCAGCAGTGCGGCATTGGTCTTGTTCATGCATTCACCTCCCTGAGGGATCGTTCAGCGGATCACCGTGACATGGCAGCGCACGCTCTTCACGTCGGGCAGCGCGAACGCGAGCTGCACCGCCCGGGACAGCACATCCGGCCCATTGACCGTACCGCTGAGAAAGACACGGCCGCGATCGGCGCTGACGGTGATGTCCGCGTCGTGGGTCAGGGCGTCGCCCTCGAGGCTCTTGCGCACCGTATGGGCGAGGTCGCTATCGCGGTAATCCGAGGAATTCCACGAGGAATCGTCGCTGCCGTCGTTTCCGACCGCGAGCACGCAGCCGCCTATGTTCAACAGGGCTACAGACAGGGTCAAAGCCGTAAGCAGGCGCCGCATGGGATTCCCTCGTGTTGTCTCAAGGATCAGATCTCCGAACGGTGGCCCCGCAACCAGATGGCGCCGTAGATGAACCCGGCGCCGATGGCGGTGCCGATCCACAACTCGGGGCTCGCGAGCAGCCTGCCCAGGTTTTCGAAGCCCACGATATGGACGCCCATGGACATGGCCTGCTCGCCGTGCTTGCCCAACATATCGTCGGGGTTGAAGTTGAAGGCGAGTGGCAGCCAGTCGAGGCTGTGTCCGGCGACCAGGCGCGCGATGTTGGCGGTATGGAACACCCAGCCTTCGGCGCCCATTAACCCTAATGGCACCAGCACCGCCCAGAGGAACGGGGCTTTCTTCGCCCAGCTGGATGCCAGCATCACCCAGCCGAAATAGGGCAGGAACCAGACGGCCTGCACGATGAGCCCGTAGGCCAGGAGCAGCCAGCTGCTCACGAACGCCCATGGGTAGAGCAGTATCGACCAGGGGTGCACGCCCAACACTGAACCCATAATCAGCATGAACACCAGCAATATCAGCTCAAGCACGATCGCCGAAACGAAGCTGATCGCGGTGAACGAGAACATAGCGGTGGTGAGCTTTGAGAACACGGTGCGGGTGTCCGACACCGGCATGGAGCGCCAGAACAGCACGCTGCGGTCGCGGCGCTCGGCGTACAGGCTGTCCAGCAGGTAGAAGAACAGCACGATCTTCATGATGGAGCTGAACATCAGGCCGAGAAAGAATGTGCCCGTGGTCACGAACGCGTTGACCTGGTCCGAATCGGCGGCGCTGAAGTCCGGCATGTTCTCGATGCTGAAGTGGGGCCCGCCTGCGATGTTCACCTCATTGACCGTCTGCGAATGCCCGATGATGAGCGCCAGCAGCATGTACAGACTGAGCACCGTGAGAATGCCGATGACCACCGCCGGGACCATCCACAGCGAACGGTTCTCCCAGAACTCGC
Source organism: Gammaproteobacteria bacterium (assembly GCA_035308065.1). GTDB lineage: Bacteria > Pseudomonadota > Gammaproteobacteria > Natronospirales > REEB76 > DASUBN01. Next base: position 9,019 of record DATGHI010000139.1, read on the forward strand.
GGCGGATCAGAGTCTTGTCGAGCCGCGTTGCGACGGCGTTCATTTCATCTCTCCTTTGACCTTCGCCACGAAGATGTCCGCGACACTGGGGGTATGGATCTCGCCGAGCGCGGCCAGCTTCTCGCGGGCCACGCCCTCGAAGAGATACAGCTTCTTGCCGAAGATCTCGCGCTCATAGAGCGGCTTCAGCACCTGGGCAGCTGAGGCCCGGTCTTGCGCCACCAGCACCTCGCAGTAATCCTCGGCCACCTGCTCCATGGAGCGGTCGAGGGTCACCCGACCGCCGTCGATGAACATCAGGTGGGTGAGGATCTTCTCGATCTCCTCCACTTGGTGGGTGGTCACCAAGATAGTGCGCTGCGCGTCGAAGTAGTCGTTCAAGAGGCTGGTATAAAACTCCTTGCGGTACAGGATGTCGAGACCGAGGGTTGGCTCGTCCAGCACCAGCAGCTTGGCGTCGATGGCCATGATCAGCGCCAGATGTAGCTGCGTGACCATGCCCTTGGACAGCTCCCCGACGCGGCTCTTCTGCTTGATCTTCGTGCGTTCAAGGAAATGCATGGCGCGCTCACGGCTGAACCCCGGGTGCACCGCTTCCACATATTCGATCGCGTTGGCGACCCGGAGCCAGCGCGGCAGCACCGCCACGTCGGCAATGAAGCAGACTTGGCGCATCAGTTCGTGGCGCTCGCGGCGGGGATCGTGGCCCATCACGTCGAGCTCGCCCTCGAAGTCGGTGAGGCCGAGGATCGCCTTGAGCGCGGTGGTCTTGCCGGCACCGTTGGGGCCGATGAGGCCGACGATGCAACCCTCCTCGATCTGGAAATCCACCTGGTCGAGCGCGTTCAGCGTCCCGTAGCGTTTGGTCAGGCCGCGTGCCTTGACGAGCGTGCTCATGACTTGGCTCCCTTCTCCCCGTTGCCCTTGGCCAGCTCCATGAGGTCCAGCCCCAGGCGTTGTATGCGTTGCAAGATCAGCGGCCATTCGTTCTTCAGGAACTGCTCGCGCTCGTTCTTCATGAGATTGCGGTGCGCCCCCTCCCTCACGAACATCCCGAGTCCCCGTCGCTTCTCCACCAGTCCTTCGTCCACCAGCGACTGGTAACCCTTGAGCACCGTGAGTGGGTTGATCTGGTATTCCGCGGCCACCGAACGCACCGAGGGAAGGGGGTCGCCCTCCTTGAG
>DATGHI010000140.1:0-2328 GCA_035308065.1 Gammaproteobacteria bacterium
TTCACCTGGACCATGCCCATCGTGTTCTCACCCCAGGATCCAAAGACCCTGTACTTCGCGTCGCAGTACCTATTGCGTTCCACCGACGCCGGCATGAACTGGACCGCCATCAGCCCGGATCTGTCGCGCAACGACAAGAGCAAGCAGGGTACCTCCGGCGGTCCCGTGAGCCAGGACAACGCCAGCGCCGAGTTCTATGACTTGATCTACAGCATCGCTCCGTCGCCGCTGGCCGCGGGGCAAATATGGGTGGGCACCGACGACGGCCTCATCCATCTCACCCGCGACGGCGGCAAGACCTGGGCCAACGTGACACCCAAGGGGATGCCCGAATGGGCCAAGGTGGGCATCATCGAGGCCTCGCACTTCGACGCGGGTACTGCCTACGCGGCGGTGGATGCCCACAAGCTGGACGACTTCAATCCCTACGTCTTCGTCACCCGTGACTACGGCAAGCATTGGGATCGCATCGACAAGGGCCTGAGCGCTCCAGGCTACGTGAACGTAGTGCGGGAAGACCCAGTGCAGAAGGGTCTGCTCTACGTCGGCACCGAGCTGGGCGCCTTCGTGTCCCTGGACGACGGCAAGGACTGGCAGCCGCTGCAGCTCAACCTGCCCACCACCTCGGTGCGCGACCTGGTGGTGAAGGATGGGGATCTCGTGGCCGCCACCCACGGCCGTGGCTTCTGGATACTGGACGACGTCTCGCCGTTGCGGGAACTCGCTGCCGGCGCCAGTCCCAACACGGATCACCTCTATGCGCCGCGACCGGCGGTGCGGCTCCATGACCAGTCGAGCGGGAACCTGCCTTATGAATCCGTGGGGGATAACCCACCGGAGGGCGTCATCCTCTATTACTCCCTGGCGGCGAAGCCCAAGCAGCCGTTCACCATCGATATCACCGATTCCACCGGCGCGGTGGTGCGGAGTTTCTCCAGCGTGGAGAAGCCGCCCAAGAACCCGCTACCGCTGGAGTTCCCCAACGAGGAGGAGCCGAAGCCCGAGGCCCTGGAGGCGGACGCGGGCATGCACCAGCAGGTGTGGGACCTGCGGCATGACTCACCGCCCGCCATCAAGGGCGCCTACACCGATTCCGGCGGCCCCGTGGGGCTCCTGGTGTTGCCGGGCAGCTACACCGTGACCCTCAAGGTGAACGGCAAGAGCTACAGCCAGCCCCTCACGGTCACGGCGGATCCGCGCAGCCACGTGAGGCCCGAGGCGCTGCAGCAGCAATACGGGCTGATGGTGAAGCTGGATCAGGCGGTGCGGGAGGACCACGCCGCGGCCAACACCATCGTGGACGTGCGCCGGCAGCTCGCCGCCATCCAGGAACGTTTCGCCGGCGATCCGGCGGCGGCGGACATCGTCAGCGCCGCGGCGGCACTGGACGCGAAGCTCGCGCCGGTGCTGGAGCCCCTCTACCAGTACCACGCCCATGCGGAGGAGGAGCAGTTGAACTACCCCTCCGACCTCAACAGCCAGCTCTCCTACCTGGAAGAGTCGGTGGACAGCGCCGACAGCGCGCCCACGGCCCAGCAAGGGGACATGTACGTGACGCTGCGCGGTCGGCTCGACAAGGCCCTGGCGGACTGGAAGGCGCTTAGCCCCGACATCGCCGCCCTCAACGCCGAGATACAGAAGGCGGGTTACGGCCCGGTGCAGCTGGCCGGCGGCGGATGAATCGGGCGATTCCTGCTATACCTTAGGAGCGGTGTGAAGGCTCGACTGACGGGAGGAGTCCGGCCGGAATGAGCGATGCCTTGTGGATCTCCCTCGGTGCCGTGGTGGGCGCGAACCTGAGGTATTGGGTGAGCGCCGCCGCCGCCCGCTACCTCTCGCCCTCGCTGCCTTGGGGCACGCTCATCATCAACGTCAGCGGAAGTTTCATCCTGGGTTTCTTCCTGGCTTGGTCCACGGAGCGCGTGTTCGCCGATCCCCGCTGGCGGCTGCTGATAGCAGTGGGCTTCTGCGGGGCTTACACCACCTTCTCCAGCTACAGCTACGAGACCTTCACGCTGCTGGAGGAGGGACATTACAGCCTGGCGGCGGGAAACTTTGCCGCCAACAATCTCCTGGCGTTCGCCGGTGTGGTTGGCGGAGTTGTCCTCGCGAGGAGCCTTTAGACATGTCGCGCGAACTCATCAAGGTGTCCATCTACATCAACGAAGCCGACGAGTGGCATCACCAGCCGCTGCATGTCGAGATCCTCAAAGTCTTGCAGCACGAAGGCCTCGTCGGCGGCACCGTGGTCCGCGGCGTCGCGGGTTTCACCGCCAATGGCGGCGTGCACACCACCCATCTGGTGGACGCAGGCGGCAAGCTGCCGCT
>DATGHI010000141.1:0-5400 GCA_035308065.1 Gammaproteobacteria bacterium
GCCTGCAGGACATGTTCGACCTGGCCCACCAGGACCTGTTCGCGCTCATCGCCGAAGCCGAACGCTTAGGGATGCACAAACCGACTTTCCCCCCTGCTGAAAAGAAAGTCAGCTGGGCTTAAAAATGTCTATTTTGTCCCGAATACTGCGTTGCGGCCGCCCTCGCAATCCTCACGTACAGTCAGAGTACGCTCCGGTTGCTCGGCCGTCCGCGCCTTGTCTCGGGCCAAAATAGTCATTTTTAGTAATCACCAATTTGACCAGCGAGGATGATCATGACCGAGCTTGCGGAAAAACACTGTGTGCCATGTGAGGGCGGTATCAGCCCCCTGACCAGGGAAGAAGCCGAGCGTTATCTCAAGAAGATCGCGCCAGATTGGGCCCTCGCCGAGGACGCCAAGGAGATCCGCAAGGACTTCAAGTTCAAGGGCTTCAACGGCACCATGGGTTTCGTGAACGCCATCGCCTGGATCGCCAACCAGGAAGGTCACCATCCGGACCTGGAAGTGGGTTATGGCCACTGCCTGGTGCGTTACACCACCCACGCCATCAAGGGCCTGTCCGAGAACGACTTCATCTGCGCCGCCAAGATCGACAAGCTCATGCCGAAGAAGTAAGCGTGGACGTGTTCACTGACAAGAAACCCGCCTGAAGGCGGGTTTCTTGTCTCTGCATATGCACTGAAATGGTTCCCAAGAGCGTCTTGAGACGCTCCAAAACGCGTTTTAGCGCGCCAAAAGCGGCAAATCACCGCTCAAACCCATGGCACGGCGCACAAATGCGTGTTTAAGCGGCGTAAAACCGTCTACAGCGCGTAATCCGGCGGTGCGCAGTGTGACTAGCGGTGCAATATCGTTGCTGAAAAGCCGTTTAAACCCGTCTAGCGCGAAGATCATCGCGAGATTATCGCCTTTGCGCCATCTTTCGTAGCGTCGGAGCACGCCGAGATCGCCGATGTCGCGTCCGATCGTGTGCGCATCGCTGATTACTTCCGCGAGCGCCGCCGCATCCAGCAATACCAGGTTCACTCCCTGCCCCGCCAGCGGGTGCACCGCGTGCGCCGCGTCGCCCACCAGGGCGAAACGCCCGCGCACGTACTGCTCCGCGCGCAGCCGTTGCAGCGGGAACGCCGCCCGCCGGGTGGTGGAGCGCACTTCCCCGAGCCTGCCTTCGCTCGCCCGGGTGAGCGCCGCGCAGAAGCCGGCATCGTCCAGCGCCAGGATGCGCTCCGCTTCCGCCTCCTCTGCCGACCAGACCACCGATACGCGCCCGTCCGCGAGCGGCAGGAACGCCAGCGGACCCGTGGCCAGGAACCGTTGCCAGGCGGTCGCTTGGTGGGGCCGCTCCGTCTGCACGTGGGCCACCACCGCCCGCTGTCCGTAGGACTCGCTCACCACGCCGATGCCTGCGAGTGCGCGCGTCGTCGACGCAGCGCCGTCCGCCGCCACCACGAGACGCGCCTTGAGGCGCCGCCCCTGGTCCAGGACGAGGCTCGCGCCCTCGTCTTCGAGCGTCAGCGCCTCGGGTTTGGCGGGATGGAGCAGCGTCACCTGCGATTTTCCCTCCAACTGTTTCCAGAGCGCGTGCTGCAGGAGCGAATTCTCGACGATGTAACCCAGTTCCGGCTCGCCCACATCGGCGCTGTCGAAATGGATGCTGCCTTTGCCGCCCGCATCCCACACCTGCATCTCACGGTAGGGCGAGACGCGCGCGGCGGCCACCGTCTCCCAGGCGCCCACCGCCTGCATGATGCGGCGGCTCGCGTAGGAGAGCGCGAACACCCGGAGGTCTACTTCTGCATTCGGGTCGAATATCGCCGGTGACTGAGCATCCAAGAGCGCGATCGAAAGGCCGCTGTCTTTCAAGGCGCAGGCGAGGGCCGCACCCACCACACCCCCGCCGACGATCATGATGTCGAATTCAGATTTCACAGCAGCGGTAGTCCACGGGCGAGCTTCGGCAGACGACCGCCGAGACCCATGTTGTGGCGCATGAGCGCGCGTCGTGCCGTGGGCATGAGTTCCAGCGCCAACAACCCGGCGTTGCGTCCCCAGGCTACCGTCGCGAGTGGATTGGCGAACAAACGGTTGAGCACGTCGGTGAAGATCGCCGTGCTCCGCTGGTCGCCCGTGCGCGCGTCCACGTAGCGCTCGAGCACCTCCGCCGTACCGAAGTCCTTGCCTTCGTGCAGCGCATCCGCAAGCACTTCCGCCAGCATGGCCACGTCGCGCAGCGAGAGATTGAATCCCTGACCGGCGATGGGATGGAGGCTGTGGGCGGCGTTGCCGATGATGAGCGTGCGCTTATGGATCTGCGCTTCCGCCTGCACCATGCTCAAGGGATAGCTCACGCGCTTGCCGGCCTGGGTAAACTTCCCGAGCCTGCCGCCGAAGCGCGCCGACGCTTCCGAGAGGAAGGTGGCGTCGTCGAGCCCCAGGAGCGCGGGCGCGGCTTCGGTACTTGCGACCCAGATCAACCCGTAGCGTTCGCCGCCCATGGGCAGGAGCGCCACCGGACCGTCGTCGGCGAAGCGCTCGTAGGCGGTCTCCGCCTCCGGCCGTTCCACGCAGACGTTGCACACCACCGCCGTCTGTTGGTAGTCCCACTTCTTGCCGGCGATGCCGAGCTGGTGGCGCACCTCCGACTGGGCGCCGTCGGCGGCGATGAGGAGCTTGGCGCGGAGCGTCGACGGCTCCGCCGCTTCCACTTCCGTTTGCACGTGGGTGTCATGGACGCTGAAGGACTTGAGCTTGGCGGGCGCGAACAGCGTGATGTTCCCTTTGCCGCGGATGAAATCCGTGAGCGCCTTGCCGATGCTGCGGTTGGGCGTCACGTAGCCCAGGGCATCCACCCCCGCTTCCTCGGCGTGGAGCCGCGTCGCCCCCAGGCGGCCCCGGTCCGAGACGTGGATGTGGCGGATGGGGGTAGCTTCGGCGCCGATGCCGGCCCAGACCCCCATGCTCTCGAAGATGCGCCGGCTGCCTTGGGAAATGGCGGTGATGCGGTCGTCGAAGCTCGGTTGGCCGCGGCTGCCGAAGGGCACCGCTTCCACCACCGCGATCTTCAGCGGCAACGGCGCCAGCGCTGCGGCAAGGCTGGCCCCGACAAGACCCCCGCCGACGATGAGGAGATCGAATTCGCGGGCCGCGGTCATGTCAGTTACCGCGGGCCATAAAGGTCTCGACGGCGTCCGGGTCCTTCACCAGCGACCCGGTGAGCACTTCCGGCTCGCCCTTGGTCACCAGCACATCGTCCTCGATACGCACGCCGATACCCTGCAGGTGCTTGGGCACGCCCTGGGTGCCAGGGGCGATGTAGATGCCCGGTTCCACCGTCAGCGCCATGCCGGGTTCCAGCTCGCGCCACTCCTCGCCCACCTTGTAGTCGCCCACGTCATGCACATCGAGCCCCAGCCAGTGGCCGGTGCGGTGCATGTAGTAGGTCTTGTAAGCCTCGTCCTTGATGAGCTTGGACACGCTGCCCTTGAGCAGGCCGAGCTCCTTCAGCCCCGCCGTGATCACCTTCACCGCCGCCTCGTGGGGCGCGTTCCAGTGCTTGCCGGCGCGCGCTTCGGCGATGGCCGCGAGCTGCGCTTCCAGCACCACGTCGTAGACCGCGCGCTGCTCGGGCGTGTAGCGCCCGTTCACCGGGAAGGTGCGGGTGATGTCCGAGGCGTAGCAATCGAGTTCGCAGGCGGCGTCGATGAGCACCAGGTCGCCATCCTTGAGCGGCCGGTTGTTCTCGTTGTAGTGCAGGATGCAGCCGTTCTCGCCGCCGCCCACGATGGGGTTGTAGGCCTGGGTGCCGCCGTGGCGGCGGAACTCGTGCAGGAACTCCGCCTCCAGCTCGCCCTCGTTCATGCCGGGACGGCAGACGTGCATGGCGCGCTCGTGGGCCGACACCGACACGGCCGCCGCCGCGCGCATGGCGTCGACCTCGGCGCGGCTCTTGTAGAGACGCATGTCGTGCAGCAGGTGCTCCAGCGACACGAACTCCTGGGGCGAGTGGATCCCGACGCGGGTCTGGGCACGCAGCTGGTTCACCCAGCCGATGACGTGCTTGTCGAACTCGGGGGATACGCCCATGGTGTAGAACACGCGGGAACAGTTCTCCATGAGGTGCGGCAGGATCTCATCGATGTCGCCTACGGGGAAAGCGTCGTCCGCGCCGTAGTCGCGGGTCGCACCCTCGGGACCGGCGCGCCGACCGTTCCAGGTCTCCATGGCCGGGTCGCGGTCGCGGCAGAACAAGATGTACTCCGCTTGGCGGCGCCCCGGCACCAGCACCGCCACCGCCTCCGGCTCCGGGAAGCCCGTGAGGTAGTGGAAGTCGCTGTCCTGGCGGAAGGGATAATGGCTGTCGCGGTTGCGGATCTTCTCGCGGGCCGCCGGCACGATGGCGATGGTGTCGTGCTCCATCATGCGCATCAGTTCCTTGCGGCGGCGGGCGAACTCCTGCTGCTGCATGCGCTCCTCAGTGCACCGTCTGGGAGAATGGCCTAGGCCGCCCGGTGATCTCGGCCTGTAGCTCCTCGTACAGCAACTGCACGCCCACGCGCACGTATTCCACCACCTCGGCGTAGTCCGTCTCGTCCTGTTCGGTCGGCTCGCCGCCCTCGAAACCGCCCTTGGCGATCTCGCCCATGTCGCGCAGCACCTCGCCCGCCTCCTCGGCGAGCCCGGCCGCCTCCAGGCGCCGGCCGCCCAGGCCCATGCCGTAGAGGAAACCCTGGCACCATTCGGCGAGCGCCGAGGTGCGGGCCGCGAGACTCGCGTCGTCGTCGGGAAGGTAAGGTTCAAACTCCAGCGTGCCATCGTCAAGGAGTCTGCGGGTCCGGTCCTTGAGCGCCAGCAGTTCGCGCCGGCAGGCCTCCTGCTGCGCCTTGCCGCCCGTCGCCTGGTCGAGGATGTGTTTCAGCCAGGTGTCGCCGCCGTCGGCGCTGATGCAGAGCACGCCGCAGACCGTGCCGTGGGCCTCGGCCGCATCGCAGGCCGCGCCGGCACGGGCGAGGACGTCACCTAGGCTGGAAAAACTGGTGGAGGGCATGCGGGTGGGCGCGGCATTGGGCTGGACATATCCTACACCCGCACCGTCCGCGCCCCAACGGCGGCGGCGGCGTTGACCCGCACGCTCCACTCACCCTATATTTGCCCGCCATGAGCAGCGAAAAAGCCCGCGCCCTTCTCGACCAGGAACTGAAGCGGCTCGAGACCCGGGTCCAGGAACTGGTCACCAAGGTCGGCAAGCTCGGCGGCGAGAACCACTCCCTGCGGGAACGCCTGGAATCCCTGACCACCGAACGCGCCAACCTCCTCGCCAAGAACGACGAGGTGCGCGGCCGGGTCGAGGCCATGATCACTCGCCTGAAGTCCCTGGAGGAGAGCGCATGAGCGAGGATAT
>DATGHI010000142.1:0-3549 GCA_035308065.1 Gammaproteobacteria bacterium
CCGCGAGAAGGCCACGTCCAACATCTGCACCGCCCAGGCTCTGCTCGCCATCATGGCGAGCATGTACGCCGTATACCACGGCCCCCAGGGGCTGCGCACCATCGCCGAGCGCGTGCACCGGCTAACGACGATGCTCGCATCGGGCCTGAAGGGTTTGGGGTTCGCGCCGATGAATGCCAGCTATTTCGACACCCTCACGGTCAAGACGGGCGCCGACACCGCCGCCATCCACGCCGCCGCCGAGAAGGCGCACATGAACCTGCGGCACGTGGATGCGGCCCACGTGGGCATCTCCCTGGACGAGACCAGCACCCGCGAGCAGCTGCTCGCGATCCTCGCGGTGTTCGCCGCGGTGAAGGGTGGCAATGTCCACACCCTGAAGCTGCCCGAGGTTGCCGCCGCCGCCAACGCCTGGGCCCCGGCGCTCAACCGCACGAGCGCGTATCTCACCCACAAGATCTTCAACGTGCACCACTCCGAGCACGAGATGCTGCGCTACCTGCGCGAACTCGCCGACAAGGACTTGGCGCTGGACCGCAGCATGATCCCGCTGGGCTCCTGCACCATGAAGCTCAACGCCGTCTCCGAGATGCTGCCCGTGTCCTGGCCGGAGTTTGCCCACGTGCATCCTTTCGCGCCCGAGTCCCAGACCGCGGGCTACCGCGAGATGGTGAAGCAGTTGGAGGACATGCTGGTGGCCTGCACCGGCTACGCGGCGGTCTCCCTGCAGCCCAATGCCGGCTCCCAGGGCGAGTACGCGGGCTTGCTCATCATCCACGCCTATCACCAGTCGCGCGGCGAAGCGCACCGCAACGTGTGCCTGATCCCGGCGTCGGCCCACGGCACCAACCCGGCGTCGGCGCAGATGGCCGGCATGCACGTGGTGGTGGTGGCCTGCGACGACCAAGGCAACGTGGACCTAGCCGACCTCAAGGCCAAGGCGGAAGAGCACAAGCAAGACCTCGCCGCCATCATGATCACCTATCCCTCGACCCACGGTGTGTTCGAGGCGGGGATACGGCAGATCTGCGACATCGTGCACCAGAACGGTGGGCAGGTGTACGTGGACGGCGCCAACATGAACGCCATGGTGGGCCTCGCAGCCCCGGGGCAGTTCGGCGGCGATGTCTCGCACTTGAACCTGCACAAGACCTTCTGCATCCCCCACGGCGGTGGCGGGCCCGGTGTCGGCCCGGTGGCAGTGGGTGCACACCTCGCCAAGTTCCTGCCCAACGTGCGTTCCGTGGGCTACGAACGCGACAAGGCCGGCATCGGCGCGGTGACCGCGACGCCCTACGGCTCCGCGTCGATCCTCCCCATCTCCTGGATGTACATCGCCATGATGGGCGCTTCCGGCTTGACGGCCGCCAGCGAGGCCGCGATCCTCGCGGCCAATTACCTGGCGAAGCAGCTCGCGCCCCATTACCCGGTGCTCTACAGCGGTCCCGGCGGGCTCGTGGCCCACGAATGCATCCTCGATCTTCGCCCCCTCAAGGACGCGAGCGGCATCACCGTGGACGACGTGGCCAAGCGCCTCATGGACTACGGTTTCCACGCGCCCACCATGAGCTTCCCGGTGCCGGGCACGCTGATGGTGGAGCCCACCGAGTCCGAGTCCCTGCACGAGCTGGACCGCTTCATCGAGGCCATGGTCGCTATCCGCGCCGAGATCCGTGCGGTGGAGGAGGGCAAGCTGGACCGGGAGGACAACCCCCTCAAGCACGCGCCCCACACCGCCGAGATGGCCGCCGCCGACGACTGGAAGCACAGGTACAGCCGCGAGCAGGCCGCGTTCCCGGTGGCCTCGCTGCGCAAGCGCAAGTACTGGCCGCCCGTGAGCCGAGCAGACAACGTCTATGGCGACCGCAATCTCTTCTGCAGCTGCCCCCCGCTCACCGATTACTGAATCAGGAGGATAAAGCTATGGCCAAGATCGCATTGCGCGGCAACCCGGTGACCACCAGCGGCGACCTGCCGAAGGTGGGCGGCAAGGCCCCGGACTTCAAGCTGGTGAACAAGGACCTGAAGGACGTGTCCCTGGCGGACTACAAGGGCAAGAAGAAGATCCTCAACATCTATCCGAGCATCGACACGCCCGTGTGCGCCATGTCCACCCGCAAGTTCAACGAGCACGCCAAGAAGCACGGAGACACGGTCATATTCATGGTCTCCATGGACCTGCCCTTCGCCCAGACCCGCTTCTGCGGCAACGAACACCTGGAGAACGTGCAGACCCTGTCCCTGATGCGCGGCCGCAAGTTCGCCGATGACTACGGCGTGATGCTGGAAGACGGCCCGCTCGCTGGCGTGCTGGCCCGCGCGGTGGTGGTGTTGGACCAGAACGACAAGGTGGTTTACACCGAGATGGTCCCGGACATCGCCTCGGAGCCCAACTACGAAGCGGCGCTGAAGGCGCTGGGATGAGGGATTCCGGGCGCGCCACAGACGGGCTCTCCGGCCTGGCGCGCCTGACCCGCGCGACGCGCGTGGGCATGACGGCCCTCTCGTGGGCGTTCCGGGAGGAGGAGGCCTTCCGCCTCGAAGTGCTGGGCTCGCTGCTGTTGCTGCCCCTCGGCCTGTGGCTGGGCCATGGGGGCGCGGAGCGCGCGCTGCTCTGCGCCGCCGTGATGCAGGTGATGATCGTGGAGCTACTGAATACCGGCATCGAGGTGGTGGTGGACCGCATCAGCCCCGAGCGCCACGCGCTCTCGGGTCTCGCCAAGGACCTGGGTTCGGCCGCCGTCATGGTCAGCCTGTTCCTTGCGGCCGTTGTTTGGGCTTGCATCCTTTTGCCTAGGCTGTTCGGGTAAACTGGCCCTCCGACAAATCCTGGGTTCCCACGCATGTCTGCTTTGATCTGCGGCTCTCTCGCCTACGACACCATCATGGTGTTCCCGGAGAAGTTCAAGGATCACATCCTTCCGGACAAGATCCACATCCTGAACGTCTGCTTCCAGGTGCCGCAGATCCGCCGAGAGTTCGGCGGCACCGCCGGCAACATCGCATATAACCTTAGGCTCCTGGGGGGCGAGGCCCTGCCCATGGGCACCGTGGGGACGGACTTCGGCCCCTACGCCGAGTGGATGGACAAGCAAGGCATCTCCCGCCAGTACATGAAGGAGATTCCAGGCGCCTTCACCGCCCAGGCCTTCATCACCACGGACGTGGACGACAACCAGATCACCGCCTCCCATCCGGGCGCCATGGACCAGGCGCACCAGCAGACGGTGCCGAAGGACGAGGGCGTGAGCGTCGGCATCTTGGCGCCGGACGGGCGCGAGGCCATGCTGCAGCACGCCGAACAGTTTCACGAGGCGGGCATCCCGTTCATCTTCGATCCCGGCCAGGGCATGCCGCTGTTCGACGGCAAGGAACTGCTGCGCTTCATGGAACTCGCCCGCTGGGTCACGGTGAACGATTACGAATCCCAGGTGCTGGAGCGCAAGACCGGGCTCAGCGCATCCCAGATCGCCGAGAAGGTGGAGGCTCTGATCGTCACCTGGGGCGCCAAGGGCGCGGTGATATACACCGAAGGGCGGCGGGTGGATG
>DATGHI010000143.1:0-3693 GCA_035308065.1 Gammaproteobacteria bacterium
GCACCTTCGTGAGCTTCATGATCTCCTCGGCGCGATGCAGGCTGGCGTCGGGCTCCACCGTGGCCGCGGCGGTGCGGGTGAGGTCGGTCATGGCGTCGAGCGCTGGGCTCGCGGGGGTGGCGTGCTCCGGCAGCCCCTGGCCCGGCTGCATCAGCCCCGTGCCGGCGGGCGCCAGCGCGATGGACAAGGAACGGTATGGAATGCTCATGACACTCTGTCCCGTGCCACGGCGGCGGAAAATCGCCGCCTTACTACTTCTAACCCGTCAACAGCGCTTCGGTTTACAAAACCGATTAAGCCGAGAGATTTTGGCTTCTGGCTAGGCGCGGAGCTCGTCGCTCCCGACATCCTGTCTCCCGCGACATTAGGTCATCCTGACCGTCACGCCGCCCGATGCCAAAAGACTCGGTTTAATTATAGCTCCGCCCACATCCGCATGAGATTTGCGCGTATTTTGCTGAGTTTCATGGCCTCCACCGAGCCCGGCGCCGCGTTCCGCGCCCAGCGGGCGAGATCCATGAGGTCCAGCAATATCTCCCGGCGCGCTTCTTCGCGTACGAAACTCTGGGCCCAGATGACACCGGCGAGCCGGCTGCCGCGGGTCACGGGCGCGACCTTGTGGATGCTGGTGGAGTTGTAGATGACGGCGCTGCCGGCCGCCATCTTCACGCTCAGGGCCTCGGCATCGCTGTCGATGATGAGCTCGCCGCCGTCGTAGTCGGCGGGGTCGGAGAGGAACACGGTGACGGAGAGGTCGGCGCGCATCGGCTCGCCGCCGCCCATGATGGCATTGTCCACGTGTCCGCCGTATTCCATGCCGGCGTCGTAGCGGTTGAACATGGGCGGCAGCACGCGGCGCGGCAGCGCGTGCTGGGTGAAGGCCTCGCTCTTCAGCAGCGCTGCGGTGATCAGCTTGCGCGGCTCCTCGAGGGCCTTGTCCAGCGCCACCGTCTGCAGGTTCTTCTTCACGTCGCGCACGGCGACGCCGGCGGTGGCGCGTCCGTCCTCGAAATTCACGCCGGCGAGCGCCGTGCGGATGGTGGCCACTTCGGCGGTGCTCAACAGGCCGTCGATCTTCAGCAGCATGGATGTATCCCTTGTGTGTCCCACACAATAAGACCCGCTCGCGGCGGGGGTGTCAATATGCGCGGTTAGGGTGAATATTCACGGCATGATAGAATGCCCCAACGAATCCCGAAGCGTTCCCGGTTACTCCTCGTGGCTCCCAAGAAAATCCGCATCACCAACGTGCACCTCGACCTCGGCGCCGGGCGCCGCGGCACCGACATGGGTTCCTCCGCCATGCATGTGGCGGGCGTCGTGCCCGCGCTCAAGAAGATCGGCCACGAGGTGGTGGGCATGCACAACATCGGCCAGATCGCCATGGAGGCGGCCGAGATCGGCGAGAAGAACGCGCGCTACCTCGGCGTCATCAGCGAGGTCTGCCGGGACCTGGCGGGCGCCGTGGAGACCACCATGGACAAGGGCGAGTTCCCGCTGGTGCTGGGCGGCGACCATTCCCAGGCCATCGGCACCATCTCCGGCATGGCCAAGTCGTTGCGGCGCCAGGGCAAAGAACTGGGTGTCTTCTGGTGCGACGCCCACACCGACATGAACACTCCCGAGAGCAGCCCCTCCGGCAACATCCACGGTATGCCACTGTCGGTGCTGCTGGGCCGCGGCCCAAAGGAACTCACCGGCATCGCCGGTCGCGCGCCGGCGCTCAAACCCGAGAACGTGGTGGTCTTCGGTGTGCGCCAGGTGGACGCCAAGGAGGCCAAGGTTGTGAAGGAGATGGGGGTGCGCGTCTACACCATGAGCGAGATCGACGCGCGCGGGGCCTCGGCCTGCCTCGAGGAGGCCATGGAGATCCTCAGCAAGGCCTCGGGCGGCATCCACCTCTCTTACGACCTGGACGGCTCCGACCCTATGGTGGCCCCCGGCGTGGGCACGCCGGTTCCCGGCGGCCTCAACTTCCGCGAGTCGCACCTGGTCTGCGAGGTGGTGGCGAAGACCGGCAAGCTCGTGGGCATGGAAGTGGTCGAGCTCAACCCGACCATGGATACTGAAAACAAAACGGGCAAGTTTGCAGTTTGGCTGATTCAATCGGCACTGGGCAGGACGATCCTCTGAGATGGGCAAGCGCGTCAAAGAGTTCAATGAGTTTCGCGCCCGTATGAACGAGCGGATTCTCTCTGAAGACAATCGTGTCATTAAGAGAGTCTTCTCAGTAGATAGCCTCACGTACCAGGACGGCGCGCTGCCGAAGAAGATCAAGGAACTGCTGGGCTTGTCCACGTCCATGGTACTGCGCTGCGACGACTGCGTCGCCTATCACATCGGGCAGTGCATCGAGTCGGGTTGCAGCAAGGACGAGATCGTGGAAGCCATGAGCGTGGCGCTCGTAGTGGGGGGTACGATAGTTATTCCACATATGCGCAGAGCTATAGCGTTCATGGATGAGATGCTGGCGGAAAAATAAGACTTCGGGTTTTCTCTCGATTCACTGACCCGTCCCTGGTGTCGGACCTAGCCCCGCCACAGCGCTACGCTTCCAGCTATGCTCGTGGTCCAGGGCGCACATCCCTGATGCGCCCGCGTGAAGCTTCGCTTCACGCCCCTGGCGGGTCGCTCGTCGCAATGCGACGAGCTCATGGACGAAATGCTGGCCGAATCGACGGGTTGAGAACTACTTCTTAGCAGCCGGCTTGGCCGCTGCCGCCACCAGCGATTTCATCACCGCCTCGAAGCGTTCCTTGCCCTCGGCCTGGGAGCCGTACTTGTCCATGTGCCCCGCCGCCATGGCGGCGGACAGGGCGGCGATGCGGTCCGCCGGCGAGGGGTGGGTCGCGAGCAGGAGCTGCATCTTGCCGCTCTTCGGGTCCACGCTCTCGAGGGTCTGGAGCACGGCCAGGAGGCCGTAGGGGTCATAGCCCGCGCGCGCCGCCAGCACCACGCCGGCCCGGTCGGCGGCGAGCTCGTCGCCCTTGTCGAGACCGGTGGAATAGAGGTTGCGGGCGGCGTTGGACACCTTGTCCATGAGCTGCTGGTCGAGGTCGCTGTTGTAACCCTGCTGGTTGGCCTCGTATTGCGCGCCCTGGCTCACGAGCTCCATGCGCGCGGCCTTCTGCAAGGCGTTCAGGTGGTGCTTCAGCACCACGTGGCTGATCTCGTGGCCGAGCACGCCCGCGAGCTCCGCCTCGTTGTGCATGTGCAGCAGCAGGCCGCGGGTGATGAAGACGTAGCCGGCGGGGGCGGCGAACGCGTCGATGTCGTCGGAATCCACCACAGCGAAGCGCCAGGTAAGCTGCGGACGGTCGCTCTGCAGCGCCACCCACAGGCCCACCTTGTTCACATAGTCCTGCACCGCAGCGTTGCCGATGGGCTTGGAGGCGCCGAGCAGGGTCGCGGCGGCGTCGCGGCCGATGGCCTCCTCCTGTTGCTCGTCGGCGGGCATCACCGCCTGCTTGACGGTGTTGAACAGGCTCCCGAGATCCACGCCCTGGGCGAAAGCCGGCAGGCCGAGGGCCAGGAAGCCCGCGAGGAAAGCCGCGACGCGCGCGTTCATGGCTTCACCTCCGGCAGGTAATCCGCCGAGGTGGCCTTGGCCGGCAGCTGGCCGGCGAACTGGCGCGCCTCCGGAGGCTTCGCGGCCCACTTATCCAGTTCATTCACCGCCGCGGGATCGGGGAC
>DATGHI010000144.1:0-8885 GCA_035308065.1 Gammaproteobacteria bacterium
TATGGGCATAGTCGAGGGCGTCGGCGGCCTTGGCGATGATCTCCAGCACCGTCTTGGGGGCCAGCAGGGCGTTGGCCTTGGTGCGGGGCACCAGGTCCTTGCCCTTGAGGAATTCCATGGCGATGTAGGCGAGGTCGTGCTCCTCGCCGGCGTCGTAGATGGTGACGATGTTCGGGTGGTTGAGACGTCCGGCGGTCTCGGCTTCGCGGAAGAAGCGCGCCTTCACTTCGGTCAGCTCGTCGGCATCGAATTCCTGCGACAAGGCCATGGTCTTGATGGCCACCACCCGGTTGATTTTCGGGTCGCGGCCCAGGTACACGACGCCCATGGCGCCCTTGCCCAGTTCCTTCTCCACCTGGTAGCGGCCCAGCATCGGTTTCTGCACTGTGCCGTCGCCGAGGATCATGGTGCCGCTGGCGCTCGCGGTACCGCCACCGAGGATCACAGTGCCTTCCATCTGCTTGGAACGGTTCATGCGCTCCGCCACGTCGCGGAACTTAGGGTTGAACTCGTTGATGTAGTGATAGACCGAGCCTGCCTTGTTGAACTGGCGCTTGCGCTCGTAGTCGAGCGCGAGGTTGTAGAGTAGGTCGGCGATGGCGTCGTCCATCGGGCACTTGCGGAATTTCTCGAAGGCCATGTCCAGCTGGCCCTGGCCCTGGAAGGCGAGGCCGAGCATCTTGTTGCTTTCGGCGCTGTCCGCCTCGCTGCGCACCAGCATCTTGTTCAGCATGCCGGACTGGATGACGGTGACCACCAGGTGGCCGGTGATGAGCAGCAGCGTCGGCACGATCAACGGGATCCACAGGAACTTGCTCTTGAGCACGCCGAACTCGATGGCCAGCAAGGCCACCACGATGCCGACGCTGATGATCGCCGCGAGACTCGGCTTGAGGCGCGGCAGCACGACGGCGAGATAGGCGGCCACCAGCAGCACCGCGAGTAGCGTCACCCAACGGCTCCAGCCGGGCGCGGTGAAGAAGTTCTGTTGCAGGATCGAGGAGACCACGTTTGCTTCCACGGTCGCCGGCGCCATGTAGGGCGAGGTGGGCGTGGGGAAGAAGCTCGCGAGGCCGGCAGGGGTGGGTCCGATGATCACGATCTTGTTCTTGAAATTGTCCATCGGCACCTTGCCGAGATATACATCGGCGTAGGAATAGACAGGAAAGGGCGAATCGGAAGCGTTGGAGCCGCTGTAATAGAAGTTCCGCATCAGGATATCGGGGGATGTGCCGATGAACAGCTTACCCACCTTCACCCCTTGTCCAGGCTGCACCTGCACGTCTTCGGGCTTGAGGTTCAGGTGTTTCATGGCGACCATGAGCGCCATGGATGGGTAGTAGATCTTGTAGTAGTCGACCACCAGCACTTCGCTACGCAGCACGCCGTCGGGATCCGGCAGGTCATTGAAAGCGCCGATGCTCGCTTGTTTTCCGAGAATGGCAATCGGCGGGCTCAGGTCCTTGGCAGCCTGCGGCTGTTGATCATCGGGAGCGTTCCCTTCGGGTCCAAGCGCATTCGCGAGGATGTAGTCCGGCGTCTCGCCGCTCTGGCGGCCAAGCGGTTCACCGAGCGTGAACAACATCGGCACCACCACGTTGCCGTCGGCTTTCATGCTCGCGGCGAGCTTCACGTCGGCGTCGAGAGTCTCGGAGGCCGTCTGCATGCGCTTGCGCAACTCCGTGAGGTCATTGCGTACCGGAGCCGGCACATTGATAGTCGGATGCACGACCGGTGTCGGCGTCGTGCTGCCGGCAGGCACGGCGGCGAAGGGTGCGGCAGCGTTCAATGAGGACTTGTCGTAGAAGTCCTCCATGTCCTTGATGTAGACACTGCCCTGGTCCACCTGGGCTTCGGGCATGAGAATGTCGAAGGCGATGACGTTGGCACCGGCCTTGGAAAGCTTGTCGATAAGGGCCGCGTGGTAGTCGCGCGGCCAGGGCCAGCGGCCCAGGGTGCTGATGCTGGAGTCGTCGATGGCGATGACGGCGATATCCGGGTCGGGTACGGCGCTGGTCCAGTTCATCCCCAGGTCGTAGGCCGCGGTTTCGGCGCGGTAGAATCCGCCGCCGAAGATTACATAAGCGATGAAAATGAAGACCAGACTGTAGGCCAGCCCCGCGAACCAGTCGGCGGTCCAGAACCCTTTTTTCACCCCAACCCCTGCCTAGAGGCGTTATCAAGCACGGTCCATAGTACCTTGAATTTTCATGGAAATGGAAGCAAAACCCCGGTCAAATCGGGGGTTCCTGACGTGCTACCATCCGCCCGGTATAAGCCCCTAAACGCCATGAAAAAAACCAAGACCGTCTACGTTTGCGATGCCTGCGGGGGCAAGACGCTGCGTTGGGCCGGGCAGTGTCCCGACTGCGGCGCCTGGAACACCCTGGTTGAGACCCAAGCCATAGGGGGAGGGGGTAGACGCCAGGACGGATTCGAAGGAGGAGGCGTTGAAACGGTCCTGGAGGGACTCGACCGGGCGGGGCAGCAAGACACACCGCGTTTCCCTACCGGCCTCGGGGAACTGGACCGGGTCCTGGGCGGCGGCCTGGTACCGGGTTCCGTGACGCTCATCGGCGGCGATCCTGGCATCGGCAAATCCACGCTCTTGTTGCAGGGCGTGGCGAGCATCGCTCGCCGCACGCGCGCGCTCTACGTCAGCGGCGAGGAATCCCTTGCCCAGATCGGCTTGAGGGCGAAGCGTCTCGAACTCGCTGACGCACCCGTGACCCTTGCCGCCGAGACTTGTGTGGAACGCATCCTGGAGGCCGCCCACAAGGCCAAACCCGGTGTACTGGTGGTGGACTCCATCCAGGCCGTGTTCACCACCATGCTGCAATCGGCCCCCGGCGCCGTGGCGCAACTGCGCGAGAGCACCGCGCTCCTCACCCGATACGCGAAACAGAGCGGCACGGCCGTGTTCCTGGTGGGTCACGTCACCAAGGAGGGAGTGATCGCGGGCCCACGAGTGCTGGAGCACATGGTGGACACGGTGCTGTATTTCGAGAACGACGCCGGCAGCCGCTATCGCGTGATCCGTGCCGTCAAGAACCGCTTCGGCGCCGCCAACGAGCTCGGCGTGTTCGCCATGACCGAGACCGGCCTGAAGGAGGTCAAGAATCCCTCGGCCATCTTCCTCTCGCGCCACGGTGAGCCGGTGTCCGGCAGCGCCGTCACCGTCATCCGCGAGGGCACCCGCCCGATGCTCATCGAGGTACAGGCGCTCGTGGACGAGAGCCACCTGAACAATCCGCGGCGCGTGGCGGTGGGCATGGACGTGAACCGTCTGTCCATGCTGCTCGCGGTCCTGCACCGCCACGGCGGCGTCGCTATGTTCGGCTACGACGTGTTCCTAAACGTCGTGGGCGGCCTCCGCGTGAACGAGACCGCCGCGGACCTGGCGGCCTTGCTGGCCGCGCTCTCCAGCTTCCGCGACAAACCCCTGCCACCGGAACTCATCGTCTTCGGCGAAGTGGGCTTGGCGGGGGAGATCCGCCCGGTCTACAACGGCGAGGAGCGTTTGAGGGAAGCGGCGAAACACGGCTTCAAGCGCGCCATCGTGCCCAGGGACAACGCGCCCCGCAAGGCGATCGAAGGCCTGGACGTGGTGCCGGTTCAGAGGCTCGCCGAGGCGATCGCCTCCATTTAAGTCTTCGCTTTCTTTTTCCGGCTCTTCTTCTGGGCCACTTCGACTGAGCTCGGCGGCAGCACGAACAGCCGCACCGTCTTCACCGCGTTGTCGGTGGTCTGCACGATCTCGAAGGAATGTCCGCCCAACTTCAAGGCGGTGCCGGGCTGGGGGATGGCCTCCAGGTATTCCAGGATGAGCCCGTTCAGGGTCTTGGGACCATCGGTGGGCAGCTTCAGCTGCATGGCACGGTTCAGGCCGCGCACGCTGGCGCTGCCATTCACCAGGTAGCTTGTCTCGCTCTCCTTGTAGACGTCTTTGTGCTGCGCCGCCGGGTCGGTGGTGAATTCGCCGACGATCTCCTCGAGTATGTCCTCCAGCGTCACCAGTCCCTGGATGTCGCCGTATTCGTCGACCACCAGGCCGATGCGTCGTTTGGCGGTCTGGAAGTTCAGCAGCTGGCGCTGCAATGAAGTGCCCTCGGGCACGAAATAGGCATCACGCAGGATCTCCCGCAAGTCGTCCTTGCCGGGGCGCTCTTTCGCCAGCAGGTGCAGCACCTGGCGCGAGTGCAGGAAACCCAGGATATTGTCGATGCTGTCCTCGTACACCGGCAGGCGGGTGTGCTGGCTGCTGTGCAACTGCATCAGGATGTCGTCCCAGTCCTGGTTGATGTCGATGCCGTTGATCTCGTTGCGGGGCACCATGATGTCCTCGACCGTGATCTTCTCCAAGTCGAGGATGCTGAGCAGCATCTTCTGGTGGCGCTTGGGGATGAGGGCCCCTGCCTCGGTCACCACGCTGCGCAATTCCTCGCTGCTCATGGAGTGCAGCGGCGCCTCGTCGCTCTTCACGCCGATGAGCAGCAACAGGCCGTTGGTCACGCCGTTCACTGCCCAAACCACCGGCAGGAACAGCTTGAGCAGCGGGACGTAGACGAATGCCGCGGGGTAGGCAAAGCGCTCCGGGTAAAGCGCCGCCAGGGTCTTGGGGGTGATCTCCGAGAACACCAGGATGCACAGGATCAGGGCCCCGCCCGCGATCGCGACCGCCTTGTCGCCGCCGATGCGCAGCGCGATGAGAGTGGTTATGGAAGTGGCCGCGACGTTGGCCAGCGTGTCGCCGAGGCGCATCAGGCCGATGAGCCGGTCCGGACGCTTCAGGAGTTTTTCGGCGATGATCGCGCCCCGGTGGCCGGCCCGGGCCAGGTGCCGCAGGCGGTACCGGTTGAGACTCATGAGCGCCGTCTCGGAACCGGCAAAGAACGCCGACACCAGGAGACAAACGCAGACCACGGCGAAGAGAGTGAGGAGCGAGATCTTGTCCACGTCCGCCTACCTTATATAGGCGTGGGCGTAACCAGAGGGGCGTATCAAGGCGAGAGTCCCCAATGGCGGCCTTGTATCAACTCCAGCACGAGCTTCACGCCGAAGTAGGCGAGCATCAGCACCACGAAGCCGCCGAGCGTCCAGCGGATGGCGGCGCGTCCGCGCCAGCCGGAACGCCAGCGTCCCCACAGGAGCACTGCGAACACCGCCCAGGCGAACAGCGACAACACCGTCTTCTGCGCCAGGTGCTGGGTGAACAGGTTGTGAACGAAGATGAGGCCGGTGAGCAGGGCCACCGTCAGCAACGCGAAGCCCGCGGCGATCAGCTGGAATAGGAACTGTTCCATCTCCTGCAGCGGCGGCAGCGCGCTGAGGATGCCTCCGGCGGTGCCGTGACGCAGGCGGTGTTCCTGCACCGCGAGCACCAGCGCCTGTAACGCCGCGACGCTCAACAGACTGTAGGCGATGAGCGACACCAGGATGTGCATGTCGATGGGCCAGCCCTGTCCCGCCAGCAGGAACACGTCGCCGGTGAGGGTCTCGGCCAGGACGAGGCTCGCGCCCGCGAACGGGAACAGCACGATCCCGAGGCTCTCGAACGCGGGCTTGAGGAAGGTGAAGAGGCCGATGAGCGCCAGCAGCCAGCCCACCAGCGCCAAGGCATTGAAGAAGCCCAGATCCATGCCCTGAGGGGTGAACACCGCGGCGTAGAGCGTCACCGTGTGCAGCATGGCGGCAGCCACCGCGCAGCTCAAGGTGAAGCCTCGCCGCTCCCGGAGCATGGCCGGCCCCATGCGGAACAGCCGCGACAAGAGGCCCAGGGCTGCGGTCAGGTACAGCGCGAGGGCGAGGACGGCGGTGCCGGTGAGGTGCATGGCGTCGTGTCTGGCTGGGCTTTCGAGGCGGTATTCATCATCGCACAGCCCCCGCTGTCCGTGAAGGACTGCCGGGATTCCCTGTGATAAGCTTGCTAGACGGGGAAGGGGGCCCTCGCGGCTCCCAAGGTTCACATCGAATGCGCATTAAGATCCTGGGTTGCAGCGGCGGCATCGGTGCGGACCTGCGCACCACTTCGCTGTTCATCGACGCCGACACGCTGGTGGATTCGGGCACCGGTATCGGCGACCTGACGCTCGATGAAATGCGCCATATCCGCCATGTGTTCCTGACCCATTCGCACCTGGATCACACCGCCGGTCTGCCGCTGCTCATCGACACCATCTTCGACCACTTGAAGGAGCCGCTCACGGTCTACGGCCGCCCCGAGACCCTGGAAGCGGTGCGCGGCCACATCTTCAACTGGGTCATGTGGCCGGATTTCGCGGAATTGCCCGTCAAGCATAAGCCGGTGCTGCATTACCGGCCGCTCAAGCTCGGCGAGAAGGTGGCCGTCGGCGGCCGCCACATGCACATGATCGAGGTGAACCACACCGTCCCGGGCGCGGCATACATCATCGAGAAGGACGGCAAGGTGTTCGCTTTCAGCGGCGACACCTTCACCAACGACACGTTCTGGGACGCGGTCAACGCCTACCCCAAGATCGACGTGCTGATGGTGGAGACCGCCTTCGCCAACAGCAACCGCAAGCTCGCGGATCTCGCCAAGCACTATTGCCCCGAGACCCTGGCGGCGGACCTGAAGAAGTTCAAGCACGACCCGGACATCTACATCACCCACCTGAAGCCGGGCGGCGAGGATATGATCTTCCAGGAGATCGTTGCTGCCCTGCCCAAGCGGCGCGTGCACCGCCTGAAGGGCGGCGAGGTCTTCAACCTGTAATCCCGGTCTTCCGGTCCCGCCGGTTTCGCCATGTTCAAATCCCTCACCGAACGCCTCACCAAGACACTCTCCGCCCTGCGCGGCAGCGGGAGGCTCACGGAACAAAACGTTCGCGACGCCCTCAGGGACGTGCGCATGGCGCTCTTGGAGGCGGACGTGGCGCTGCCGGTGGTGAAAGCCTTCACCGACGCCGCCCGGGAGCGTGCGCTCGGCCGCGAAGTGAGCGCGAGTCTCACGCCCGGTCAGGCTTTCATCAAGATCGTCCATGACGAACTGCTCAAAGCTATCGGCCCCGGCGCACCCCTGGATTTGAATGCCCAGCCGCCGGTGGCGATCCTGCTGGCGGGCCTGCAGGGCGCGGGCAAGACCACCACCGCTGCCAAGCTCGCGCGCTATCTCAAGGACAAGCTGCATAAGAAGCCGCTGCTGGCGAGCGCCGACGTCTACCGTCCCGCCGCCCGCGAGCAGTTGCAGCGCCTGGCGACCCAAGTGGGCGTGGCGTATTTCGAGTCCGAGAATCAGGACGCGCTCGCAATCGCGGGCGCGGCCCTCGCCGAGGCCAGGGCGCGCCTCTACGACGTGCTGATCCTCGACACCGCCGGCCGCCAGCACGTGGATGCAGAACTCATGCGGGAGATCCGCCGTCTCCACGAGACCCTCGCGCCCCGCGAGACTCTGTTCGTGCTGGACGCCATGGCCGGCCAGGACGCCGCCAACGCCGCCGCCGAATTCGGCAAAGCCCTGCCCTTGACCGGCGTGATCCTCACCAAGGCCGATGGCGACGCCCGCGGCGGCGCGGCCCTGTCCGCGCGCCACATCACCGGCGTGCCCATCAAGTTCCTGGGCGTGGGCGAGGACAGCGCCGCCCTCGAAGCCTTCCAGCCGGAGCGCCTGGTGTCGCGCATCCTCGGCATGGGCGACGTGCTCGCCCTGGTGGAGGAGGCGCAACAGAAGCTCGATCGGGAGAAGGGCGCGGAGCTCGTCGACAAGCTGAAGCAGGGCAAGCGCTTCGACCTCGCGGACTTCCGCGAGCAACTCAAGCAGGTGCTGGCCATGGGCGGCATGGGGAGCATGCTGGACAAGATGCCGGGCGGCGCGGCCATGGCAGGCAAGATGCCGACCCAGTTCGGCGACAGAGAATTGAAGCGCCAGGTCGCCATCATCGATTCCATGACCCCGCGGGAGCGGGCCAAACCCGACCTCCTTAATGGCTCCCGCCGCCGCCGCATCGCCTCGGGCTCCGGCACCCAGGTGCAGGACGTGAACCGCCTCATCAAGCAATACGACCAGCTGGCCCAGGTCATGAAGCAGATGGCGGGTGGCGGCATGGCCAAGATGTTGCGGGGATTGAAGGGGAAGCTGCCTCCGGGTTTCGGCCCGCGCTGAAGTAGAAGACGTCAGCCTTAGCCCGAAAAGGGTCTTTTCCAGGGGGTTTCGTGGGCTAGGCGCCTATTTCCCGCCCTCAAAAGCTATGTAAGCCCTTCACTTTTCTCCGGATTTCCGTAAAATACGCAGTCTTTTCAGGGCCTGCCTGTCTTGGGCGGCCCCAAGTTTTTTATAGAGGACCTGATTTACATGGTGACCATTCGTCTCTCCCGCGGCGGCGCCAAGAAGCGCCCGTTCTACCATCTGGTGGTGACCGACAGCCGTACCCCGCGCGACGGCCGCTACATCGAGCGCCTCGGTTTCTACAACCCCCTCGCCGCCAAGCACGAGGAGACGCTGCGCGTGGACGCCGAGCGCGTGAAACACTGGGTCTCGAAGGGTGCGCAGACTTCGGAGCGCGTGCAGTACCTGCTCAAGGAGCACAAGGTCGCGCTGTAAGCCTGCATGAGCGATGAGCCCAAGCGCATCGTCATCGGCAGGATCGCGGGACTGTTCGGCGTCAAGGGTTGGGTGAAACTCCTGTCCTGGACCGATCCTCGTGACAAGATCGTCGATTACAGTCCCTTGCAGGTGCAGATCGGTGGCCAGTGGCGCGAGTGGAAGATGGTGGAAGGCCGGGCCCACGGCAAAGGCGTGATCGCGCGGCTGGAGGGCATCACCGATCGTGACCAGGCGGCAGCCCTCATGGGCGCCGATATCGCGGTGTGGCGCAGCCAGCTCGCCAAGACCCGGCCCGGCGAATACTACTGGGCGGATCTCCTGG
>DATGHI010000145.1:0-2646 GCA_035308065.1 Gammaproteobacteria bacterium
TGGCTCCCGCCGGCTGACAAAACCCCGGAACGCCTGCACAGCGCCATGCGCTACACCGTGCTGGGCAGCGGCAAGCGCCTGCGGCCCCTCCTCATCTACGCCACCGGCGAGACCTTGAGCGTCGCGGCGGAAAAGCTGGACGGCCCGGCGGCGGCGGTGGAGATCATCCACGCCTATTCCCTCATCCACGACGACCTGCCGGCCATGGACGACGATGTGCTGCGCCGCGGCCGGCCCACCTGCCACATCGCCTACGACGAGGCAACGGCCATCCTCGCCGGCGACGCACTGCAGGTGCTGGCGTTCCTGATCCTCGCCGAGGACAAGGCCATGGCCGCCTCCCCCACCGCGCGGGTGGAGATGTTGCGCATGGTGGCCGCCGCCAGCGGTTCCTTGGGGATGGCCGGGGGCCAGGCCATGGACCTCGCGGCCGCCGGCCGTACCCTCGACCTCGCCGAGCTGGAGCTCATGCACATCCACAAGACCGGCGCCCTGATCCGCGCCAGCGTGCTGCTGGCCGCCCAGAGCGCCCCCGGGCTCGACGCCGCCAAACTCATGGCCCTGGACCGCTACGCGAAATGCGTGGGCCTCGCCTTCCAGATCCAGGACGATATCCTGGACGTGGAAGGCGAGACCGAGACCCTGGGCAAGCAGGCGGGCGCTGATTCCGCCCGCAACAAGCCCACCTATCCCAGCATCCTGGGCCTGGAGAAATCCAAGCGCCGCGCGCTGGATCTCAAGGAAGATGCCGTTGCCGCCCTGGCGCCCCTGGGCGAGGCCGCCGCACCCCTCCAGTGGCTGGCGGAATACATAGTTTCCCGGGATAACTGACGCATCCCTCTGAAGGCCCTGGAAACAGGGCTTCCTTGCTGGGCCGAGCCCAAAGCCCGGATAATAGGTCCCTGACCCCGCCAGGCGCCCCATGACTGAAGCCCAGTTCCCCCTGCTTTTCCGCATCCAGTCCCCGGCGGACCTGCGCAGCTTGACCGAGGCCGAGCTGCAGCAGGTGACGGACGAGTTGCGCGCCTACCTCATCAAGACCGTGAGCAACGTAGGCGGCCATTTCGCGGCGGGCCTGGGCGTCGTGGAACTCACCGTGGCGCTGCATTACGTCTTCGACACACCCCGGGACCGCCTGGTCTGGGACGTGGGCCACCAGGCCTATCCCCATAAGGTACTCACGGGCCGCCGCGACAAGCTCGGCACCATCCGCAAGCTGCGGGGCTTGGCACCCTTCCCGCAGCGGGCCGAGAGCGAATACGACACCTTCGGCGTGGGCCATTCCAGCACCAGCATCAGCGCCGCCTTAGGGATGGCCATCGCCGCCCAGCAGAAAGGCGAGGACCGCCACGTGGTGGCCTTGATCGGCGACGGCGCTATGACAGCCGGCATGGCCTTCGAGGCCCTGAACCACGCCGGCAGCTTGAACGCCAACCTGCTCGTGGTGCTGAACGACAACGACATGTCCATCTCCGGCAACGTCGGGGCACTGTCCAACTATTTCGCCAAGGTGCTCTCGGGCCGCGTCTACGCCCACATCCGCGAGGGCGGCAAGAAGGCCTTGTCCATCATGCCTCCGGTGCAGGAATGGGCGCGGCGCTCCGAGGAACACGTGAAGGGCATGGTGATGCCCGGCACGCTGTTCGAGGAACTGGGCTTCAACTACATCGGCCCGGTTGACGGCCACGACCTGCACACCCTGGTGCGCACCTTGAAGAACATGCGCGCCTTGAAGGGCCCGCAGTTCCTGCACGTGGTGACGCGCAAGGGCAAGGGCTACGAGCCCGCCGAGAAGGATCCCATCAAGTGGCACGGCCCCGCCGCCTTCGACGCCGCCACCGGCGTCATCAAGGAGAAGGCCGCGGGCACGCCCACCTACTCCGAAGTCTTCGGCCGCTGGCTCTGTGACATGGCGGCGAAGGAACCGAAGCTCATCGCCGTAACCCCCGCCATGCGCGAGGGCTCGGGCATGGTGGAATACGCCGAGAAATTCCCGGACCGCTACTTTGACGTAGGTATAGCCGAGCAGCACGCGGTGACGCTTGCCGCCGGCCTCGCCACCGAGGGCATGAAGCCCGTGGTGGCCATCTACTCCACTTTCCTGCAGCGGGGCTACGACCAACTGGTGCACGACGTGGCACTGCAAAACCTGCCGGTATTGTTCGCCATCGACCGCGCGGGCCTGGTGGGCCCCGACGGCCCGACCCACGCCGGCAGCTTCGACTATGCCTACATGCGCTGCCTGCCGAACTTGACACTCATGGCCCCGGCAGACGAGAACGAATGCCGCCAGATGCTCTATACGGGCTTGACCCTCAACGGTCCCTCCGCCGTCCGTTATCCCCGCGGCCGCGGCCCCGGCGTGCGCATCGAACAGGAGATGCGCGCCCTGCACGTGGGGAAAGCTGAAGTGCGCCGCCGCGGCAAGAAGCTCGCGATCCTCGCCTTCGGCGCCCTGGTGGAGAGCGCCCGCGCCACGGCGGATGCGCTCGATGCGGCGCTCGTCAACATGCGTTTCGTGAAGCCGCTGGACGGCGAGCTGTTGCTGGATCTCGCCCGAAGCCATGAGGCCTTCGTGACCGTAGAAGACCACGCGGTGGCGGGTGGCGCCGGTGGCGCCGTGGACGAATTCTTCGAAGCCAACGG
>DATGHI010000146.1:0-14185 GCA_035308065.1 Gammaproteobacteria bacterium
GACGCCATGCCTGTCAGCTTGGGGCAGGAACTCTCGGGTTGGGCGGTGCAGGTGCGGCACGGCATGGCGCGGGTGGAGTCGGCAGGTCCGCGCCTGAACGCGCTCGCCCAGGGCGGCACCGCCGTCGGTACCGGCATCAATGCCCATCCGGAGTTCGGCAAGCGCATGGCCGACGAACTCAGCAAGCGGACCGGCTTCCCTTTCAAGGCCAGCGATAACTATTTCGAGTCCCTGAGCTGCCAGGATGCCGCGGTGGAACTCTCGGGTCAGCTCAAGACCGTGGCCGTGAGCCTCATGAAGATCGCCAACGACCTGCGCTGGATGAACAGCGGACCCCTAGCGGGGCTGGGGGAGATCGCCCTGCCGGCGCTTCAGCCTGGCTCCAGCATCATGCCGGGCAAGGTGAACCCTGTGATCCCGGAAGCCACCGCCATGGTGGCGGCACAGGTCATGGGCAACGACGTGGCCATCACCGTGGCGGGCCAGTCGGGCAACTTCCAGCTGAACGTCATGCTGCCGGTCATCGCCCACAATCTGCTGCAGAGCGTCGAACTCCTGGCCAACGCCTCCCGGGTCCTGGCGGATAGCGCCATCAAGGGCTTCAAGGTGAACCCGGAGCGTCTACAGGAGGCCCTGGCCAAGAACCCCATCCTGATTACCGCGCTGAATGCAGTCATCGGGTATGAGAAGGGGGCCGCCATCGCCAAGAAAGCCTACAAGGAAGGCCGCCCCATCCTGGATGTGGCCAAGGAGATGACCGACCTGTCAGAGGCCCGCCTGAAGGAGCTCCTGGATCCTGCGGGACTCACCAAGGGCGGTATCAAGAAATAAGATTTTACTTTTAAGACTATCAGTAACTAATTGATAAAATGGAATTTAAAAGCGGCAATTTCCCGGAACTCATCCGCCGCCGTTTCGTTGGCACTCAAGCCCCTGACGACTTCTCTCCACGCCGAGTGCTGGGGGATCTGCCCCCGGGTTTCCTCCCCAAGCAGCCCTGGAAACCCGCTTCGGTACTCCTGCCCCTGGTAGCCCACCTGGAGGCCCCCACCGTGCTCCTCACTCGGCGCACGGAACAACTCCAGGACCATGCAGGGCAGGTGAGCTTCCCCGGCGGCGGCCGGGAGGCGCGGGACGCAGATCCCGTGGAGACCGCCCTGCGGGAGACCGAGGAGGAGATCGGCCTCGCCCGCCGGCACGTGGAAGTGGTGGGGTTTCTCAGGGGCTACCTCACCATCACCGGCTACGCCGTGACCCCGGTGGTGGGGCTGGTGCAGCCGGGAGCCAAGCTGGCTATCGATCCCCTGGAAGTGGCCGAGGTCTTCGAGGTGCCGCTCGCGTTCCTCGCGGATCCGCGCAATAGGGAGATTCAGACCCGGGAGCTCGGTGGCAAGGATGTGGGTTTCTACGTCTTCAGGTATGCCGGCCACAGCATCTGGGGCGCCACCGCCGCCATGCTGGTGAATTTTCTGGATACCCTGCTGGCGGGAGGATCGCCTTGAAACAGACCCAACGCCTCATGGAAATCATGGCTCAGCTCCGGGATCCGGACAAAGGCTGTCCCTGGGATAAGCAGCAGACCTTCAAGACCATCGCGCCCTACACCGTGGAAGAAGCTTACGAGGTGGCGGACGCCATCGAGCGGGGCGATCTCATGGCCTTGAAGGAGGAGCTCGGGGACCTGCTGCTGCAGGTGGTCTACCACGCTCGCCTGGCGGAGGAGCAGGGGCGGTTCGCTTTCGAGGACGTTGCGGCCGGTATCGGTGACAAACTGGTGGCGCGCCATCCCCATGTGTTCGGCGCCGCCGATATCCGCAGCGCCGAACAGCAGACCCATGACTGGGAGGCCCGTAAGGCCGGCGAACGCGCCGGACGTGAGAAGGAAGGGGTGTTGGACGGAGTGCCCATGGGAATGCCTGCCCTCACCCGTGCCGAGAAGCTGCAGAAGCGGGCGGCGCGGGTGGGTTTCGACTGGGGCGAACTCAAGCCTGTGTTCGCAAAACTGCGGGAGGAACTCCGCGAGCTGGAGCGTGAGATCGAGGGCGGTGGAGGCATTGCACGCCTCGAGGACGAATTGGGCGACGTGCTGTTCGCTGCGGCCAACTTGGCACGCAAGCTCGCGGTGGACCCGGAGCAGGCCTTGCGCGGCACCAACCGCAAGTTCGAGCGGCGCTTCCGCCATATGGAGAGGCGGCTCGCAGAAAAGGGCGTGAAACCCGAAGAGGTAAGCCTGGAGGAAATGGATGCATATTGGGACGAAGCCAAGCGCGAAGGCCTGTAGGCCCCGCGCAAACTCTTGGGCCTATTGGGAAATACGGCTCCGCCTGTGCTAAATTGGACATAGTTTAAGTTAAATGACCCCCTTTCCCGAGGTGACGGGCATCCGCATGGCGGATGGGGCGATCAAGAGGATTTTGGGAGCTATAACAATGCCGCAAAAGATCGGTATCGTCGTCGACGCCGCTTGCGACCTGCCGCGCAGCTTTCTGACGCAGCATGGTATAGAGATCATGCCGATCAACATGCAGTTCGGCACCATGAATTTCAAGGACGTGCGCGACCCGGAACAGACCATGGAGTTCTACCGCCGCTACGTGGCAGAGAAGGAACTGGAGATCACCACTGCACCGCTGTCTGTGAAGGCGATCAAGGACTGGTTCCTTGACCAGCTGGTGCTGAAATACGACCGCGTGCTGGTCATCACCGTGTCCAGCAGTCGCAGCCCGGTTTTCGAGAACGCGACCAAAGCTTCGTTCATGATCCTCTCGGGCTACAAGGAGCGCCGCAAGGCCGCCGGCCTGGAAGAGCAATTTGCGCTGCGCGTGCTGGACAGCAAGACCTTGTTCACCGGCCAGGGCGTGGTGGTCTTTGAGGCCCTGCGCCTCATGCAGGGCGGTCAAGAGGAACTCGCTTTCGATAGGTTGCGTCAGCACGTGGAGAACTTCTCCCAGGATGTGCACGCCTACCTCGTTCCGCAGGACCTCTATTACGTGCGTGCCCGCGCCCACCAGAAGGGCGACAAGAGCGTCGGCTGGCTCAAGTACCAGATGGGCACCATGCTCGACATCAAGCCCATCCTCAAGGCCTACCGCGGCGAGACCGATGCGGTAGAGACGGTGCGTGGCTTCGACGGCGCGATAAAGCGCCTGTTCGCCATAGCCGGTGAGGCAGTTGAGAATGGACTGCTCACTAAGGTGGTGTGCATGAGCTATGCCGGCAACCCGGAGGATGTGAAATCCTTCCCAGGTTACAACGAGTTCATCAAGCTGGCCCACGCCAACAAGGTGGAGACGCTGTTGTCGGTGATGAGTACTGTGGCGGGCATTCATGTCGGCCCGGGCGCCTTTAGTCTTGCGTACGCCGCCAAATGATCGCTGACGACACTGATAATGAAAAAGGCCGCTTTGAAGCGGCCTTTTTCTTGCCTCGTGTTTATCACACTCAATCTTTGTTCAGTTTCTTGAGTAGCGGTTCGATCAGGTCCATGGGCAGGGGAAAGACGATGGTGGAGCTCTTGTCGCCGGCCACTTCCACCAAGGTCTGGAGATAGCGCAGCTGGATAGCCTGGGGCGACTTCACCAAGGTCTGAGCCGCCTCCATCAATTTCTGTGAGGCTTCCAATTCACCCGCGGCGTTGATCACCTTGGCGCGGCGCTGGCGTTCCGCTTCCGCCTGCTTGGCGATGGCGCGGATCATGCCTTCGTCCAGGTCCACCTGCTTGATCTCCACGTTCAGCACCTTCACGCCCCAGACGTCGGTGTGCTGGTCGAGGATGGCCTGGATATCGGTGTTGAGTTTGTCACGAGCCGCCAGCATGTCGTCCAGCTCGTGTTGGCCCAGCACCGAACGCAGCGTGGTCTGGGCCAGCTGGCTCGTAGCCTCGAAGACATCGGCCACCTGGATGATGGATTTCTCGGGGTCCACGATGCGGAAGTAGATCACCGCGTTGACCTTTACCGAGACGTTGTCCCGGGAGATCACGTCCTGGGGCGGCACGTCCATGACCACGGTCCGCAGGTCAACCTTGACCATCTGCTGCAACAGCGGCCAGACCAGGAAGAGTCCGGGGCCCTTCACCCGGTCGTACTTACCCAGTGTGAAGATCACGCCGCGTTCGTATTCTTTCAGCACCTTGAAGGCGTTGAAGATCAGCAACACGGCGACCACGATGATTACGATGAATGCGATGCTCATATCAGTCCTCTCGCCTGGCGGGTGCTTCCGCCGGCTCCACTATAAGCTTGAGTCCGTCGCGGCGCAGCACGCGCACCCGCGCTCCCTTGCTCAAGGACACGCGGCTCTCTGCCTGCCAGTTGGCACTTTGCACACGCACCTGGCCCGTGCCGTCCATGGCGAAATCAGCGAGCGCTACGCCCAGTGCCCCGAGCAGTGATTCGCCGCCGGTGACCACGGGCTTGCGGCGTGAACGCACGGCCAGCGCAAGCGTGCCCGCTACCAGCAGGCCGGCGGCGGCGGCGAGCCCCGAGACCAGTCCGCGTGGCAACTCGAACCCCGGGACGTCGGTGTCCATGAGGATCAGTGAACCGAACACGAAAGCGGCGATGCCTCCGATGCTGAGGGTGCCATAGGCGGGAATGAAGGTCTCGATGACGAAAAGCAACACGCCGAGCACGATAAGCGCGAGACCGGCGAAGTTCACCGGCAGTATCTGGAAGGCATACAACGCGAGCAGCAGGGCGATGCCACCGGCAACGCCGGGCAACACTGCGCCGGGGTTGTAGCCTTCGAACAGCAGTCCGTAGATGCCGATGAGCAGGAGCAGATAGGCCACCGTCGGATCTGTGAGTACTGCAAGGAAACGTTCACGCCACCCCGGCGAATATTCGTTGATGTTCATGCCGGAGGTATGGAGCACCACCGGGCCCGCAGGCACCGAAAGCTTACGGCCGTCCAACTGGGCGAGGAGGTCGGGTACATCTTTCGCGACCAGGTCGACTACGCCCTTCTTGTGCGCCTCGTCCGCCGGCAAGCTGGCGGCATCGCGCACCGCGGCCTGGGCCCATTCTGCGTTGCGGCCTCGGCGTTCTGCAAGGCCGGTGATGTACGCAAGCGCATCGTTCAGCACCTTGCGCTCTTCAGCGGTCTCCGGTTTCGCCGGCGTAGACGAATCCCCCCCAGACATCTGCACCGGCGTCGCAGCGCCCAGGTTGGTGGTGGGCGCCATGGCCGCAACGTGACAGGCATAGAGGATGTAGGTGCCGGCACTGGCGGCGCGCGCACCCGCCGGTGCCACGTAACCGGCGATGGGGACCGGCGACGCGAGGATCGCCTGGACGATCTTTCGCATGGAACCGTCGAGCCCTCCTGGCGTGTCCAATTCCAGGATCACCAGCTGGGCTCCACGGTCGTGGGCAGTCTCGAGGCCGTGTACGACGTAATCCGCGGTGGCGGGACCTATGGGGCCTTGTATATGCAACAACACAGCGACGCCGGAAGCCGCCGCGGGAGAGGCGCGGAGCAAAACGAGCAGAGACAGCAGAAGCAGGAACCTGCGCATCGCGGCGACATCGTCCCGAAACATGCTCCGTCAAGTGCTTTGAGTCTACTCCGCGTTTGGAGGTTCCGGTAAAATATCTCGGGTCTGAAGCGGCGGCGTTCGCCGCCGATTCACCCGATGCCACAAACCGTCCCCAATAGAACCCTCTCCGCCAGCGCGGCCATCGTGTTGCTGCTGGCCGGGAGTCTGTACGGCATTACCGCACTCGCCGATGAGCCTGCTGCGCCGCAACCCCGTCCCAAAGTCTGTTTAGTGTTGAGCGGCGGCGGGGCCCGAGGTGCGGCGCACCTGGGTGTGATCAAGGCTCTGGAAAAGCTGCGTATCCCGGTGGACTGCATCGCCGGTACCAGCATGGGCGCCATCATCGGTGGACTCTATGCCACCGGCATGACCGCCGATGACCTGGAGGCACAGATGAACCGCCGCGCGATCCAGGACGACATGGCCGACATCACGCCCCGCAGCCGCATGACCTACACGGAGAAGCAGGACCAGATCAAGTACCTGCTGCGCCTCGAGTTCGGCTACGCCGACGGCCATTACATCTTTCCCCAGGGCATCGTCAACGGCGATGCGCCGGGCCGCATCCTCAACGTGCTGACGCTGGCACAGGAGCCGGACACCGACTTCAACAAGCTGCCGATACCGTTCCGTGCCGTGGCCGCGGACATCGAGACCGGCGACATGGTGGTGCTGGATCACGGCAGCCTCACGGACGCCATCCGCGCGAGCCTCTCGATCCCGGGCCTATACCCGCCGGTGCGCATCGACGGCCACCTACTGGTAGACGGTGGCCTGTCGCGCAACCTGCCGGTGGACGTGGCGCGGGCGATGGGCGCCGACGTGGTCATCGCCGTCAACATCCGCACGCCTTTGGCGAAGGGTGACCAACTCACGGACGTGATCAGCGTCTCGCTGCAGGTAGTCAAGCTGTACAACATCCAGAACGTGAAGGACTCCATCGCCACGCTTACGAGCCGCGATGTACTGATAGAGCCGGACCTTGGCGACATAGGCCCAACTGACTTCACCCGCATGGGCGAAGCCATAGAAGCGGGCGAACAGCAGGCCTATGAACAATTGTCGAAGCTGACAGACCTGCAGCTGAGCCCCGAAGCCTATGCGGCATACCGCCAACAGTACCGCAGGATGCTGCCGTCGCCCCGCAGCGTCGATTTCGTGGACGTGAATGGCAACGGAGACATCTCACCGAACCTGATACGCGCGCGTTTCGGGGTGCAGCCCGGCAGTCCCTGGAGCATGGAGGCGATCAACGACGGACTGCGAAACCTATACGACTTGGGTTATTTCCAGCGCGTGGACGCGGCACTCGTCCACAGGAACGGCGCCACCGGCATCGACCTCATGGTCCAGCCCAAGGAATGGCAGCCGAGTTACCTGCAGTTCGGCCTGCACATCAGCGACGACTTCGAGGGAGACAGCAACTACGAGTTGCTCGGCGGCTATACAGCCACAGAGATCGATAGCTTGGGCGCCGAATGGCGCAACCAGTTCGAGATCGGCAAGACACGCCTGTTCTACACCGAGCTGTTCCAGCCCCTCGATTACAACGACACGGTGTTCATCGCCCCCAACGCCGAATACCTGAACGAGACCTTTGACCTGTTCTCGGGGCAGAACCGCGTCGCCGAATACGGCACCGTCTTTCCCCACGGCGGCGTCGACCTGGGCTGGCGCATGGGCGACGCCGGCGAGACGCGCCTCGGCCTGCTTTACGGCCACGTAGTCTCCCAGCCGCGCATCGGCGATCCGACACTGTATCCCACGTACCGCAGCACGCTGCTGGGCACGCACTTCAGCGTCGGCGTCGATACTTTTGACAACGGCAGTTTTCCCTCACACGGATCCTATGCCCTGATCACGGGTTTCTTCCCGCGTACCTCGTTGGGCGGCGACGCCAGCTACGACAAGCTCGACGCCACCGTCGGCCATGCCTTCGACGTGGGCGGCGACCCCATGCTGTTCCTGGTGGAGGGGGGCAGTAACCTCGGCACGCCCCTACCGGTCTACGAGCAGTTCCAGTTGGGCGGCTTCCTGTCACTGGCGGGCAAGCGCCAGGGGCAATTGCGCGGTGACCGTGTGTTCGACGCGCACCTGGTCTACGCGCATCATGCCGCAGACCTGATCACGGGCCTGGGCGGTGGCCTTTACCTCGGAGGCGGCCTGGACGTGGGCAATGTCTGGGGGAATACCCGGACCAAGACAGTAGGCATGCAGTACGGA
This sequence comes from Gammaproteobacteria bacterium, assembly GCA_035308065.1. Lineage (GTDB taxonomy): Bacteria > Pseudomonadota > Gammaproteobacteria > Natronospirales > REEB76 > DASUBN01. The sequence goes on from DATGHI010000146.1 coordinate 7,763, forward strand.
CTTATGGGTTTCGTCGGTGCCGACACCGTGCTTGGCCCCCTCTATTTCGGAGTGGGCGGCGGCAAGTCCGGCAGCCTGGTGTTCTTCCTGTATCTCGGTATCCCCATCAACGGCACCACCCTGGCGCCGTCCTTCGGAAATTGAACGGATCGCACACGGAGTTCCCATGGAAAAGCTGCGCATCTTCACCACCGGCGGCACCATCGACAAGATCTACTTCGATGCCAAGAGCGAATATGAAGTGGGTGAACCGCAGATCGGCGAGATCCTACGTGAGATGGGAGCGGGTTTCCCCTTCGAGATCACCTCGCTGATGCGTAAGGACAGCCTTGACATGACCGATGCGGATCGCACCCTGATCCGCGACGCCGTGCTCAAGGACCCGACGCAGCGCGTGCTCATCACCCACGGCACCGACACCATGACCGAGACTGCCGCGGCGTTGCAGGGAATCCCCGGCAAGACCATCGTGCTCACCGGCGCGCTTAATCCTGCGCGCTTCCGCGGCAGTGATGCCATCTTCAACATCGGCGGCGCAGTGGCCGCGGCCCAGACCCTTCCCTCGGGCGTATTCATCTTCATGAACGGGCGGGTGTTCGATGCGCGCAAGGTGCGCAAGAATCGTGACAAGAACCGTTTCGAGGAGGCCTGACATGCGCTTGCATCAATACTTCACTGCGTTTGCGGGCTACCACATCTGGGCCCATGGGCGCTTGCTGCATGCGCTCAAGCCCATGACCGACGCTGACTATCACGCAGACCAGGGGTTGTTCTTCCGCAGCGTCCATCGCACCCTCAACCACCTGTTGCTTGTGGATCTGCTCTGGCAAGGGCGCCTCACCGCCAAGTCGTTCCTGATCAGCGGCCTGGATCAGGAGTTGGTGAAAGAGCGGGCGCGCTTGGCGGAGGAGATGCTGCGCCAGGCGGCAGCATTGCAAGGCTTGGTGAAGGGGCTCGACGAGCGGAGTTTTGATATGCCGAATCCCTACGTGGACACCGAGGGTGTAGCCCGGGAATATCCGCTGGCCCTGCAGCTCGCCCACGCCTTCAATCACGCCACCCATCATCGCGGCCAGGTGACGGCGGTCATCACCCGGCTCGGTCTGGTAAGCCCGGTGCTGGACCTGCCGGACTTCTTGTCTGATCAGCCGCCGGCGTCCTGATTGTCGCCTGAGTCTATTGAATGCCAGGGATTCGGGTAGTTCACCTTATCACCTGCGTGAGTAGTGCAGCTCCGCCTGCCAATAAGCAATAAACCCCAAAAGGCCTCAACGCCATAAGTTCGTGCGACCGAAACCAGCGCATCAAGAACCAGGTGCTCAACCATGCGAACACGCCCGCCAGGAGTCCACCGGCGACGATGCTGAACATGAGCTCCGGAGGCAGTGCTGTGTGCTGGCGGAGGAGCTTAGGTATCTCCAGCAGGCCCGCAGCGGCGATGATGGGGGTCGCAAGAAGGAAAGAGAAACGCGCCGAGGCGGTGTAGCCGAGCCCGCCCATGAGTCCCGCCACCAGCGTTACCCCGGAGCGGGAGATGCCGGGGATGAGTGCCAGCGCCTGGGCGCAGCCAATGAGGAAGGCCGTCCGCCAGCTCAGTGCCTCGGGCGCTGCGGCGCCGTCGTGCTGCTTCAAGCGGTCGCCCAGGAGCAGTACGAAGCCGTTCAGCATCAGGAACACTGCGGCCACCACGAAACCACTGAACAGTTCGCGCACCTTGTGTTCCAGCAGGAAACCCAGGAGCCCCGCCGGCACCGTGCCGCAGGCCAACAACCAGAAGAGCCGTGCTGCGGGGTCGCCGGGCCTGCCGCGGGCGGCCCAGGTGCCCGCCAACAGCTTCCGCCAGTCGTCCCAGAAATAGATGAATAGGGCCGCGGCGGTGCCGAGGTGCAGCACCACTATGTAAGGCAGGAACCAGGGTGCATCCCGGTCGATGGGCCAGTGCAAGAGTGCCGGCACCAGCACGCTGTGGCCCAGGCTGCTGATGGGGAAGAGTTCCGTGACGCCCTGCAGGATGGCCAGGATGAAGAGGTAGAGGCTCAGCACGCGGGCTCCCGATAGGAAAACGCCGCGCGGTGGCGCGGCGTGTCCCTATTATCACTCAAGCCGAGTTGGTATCAACCCAAGTCGAACTTGATCCCCTGGGCCAGCGGCAGCGAGTCGGACCAGTTGAGGGTATTGGTCTGGCGCCGCATGTACTGCTTCCAGGCGTCGGAACCGGACTCACGGCCGCCGCCGGTCTCCTTCTCGCCGCCGAACGCGCCGCCGATCTCGGCGCCGGAGGTGCCGATGTTGACGTTGGCGATGCCACAATCGCTACCAACCGCCGAGAGGAAGTACTCGGCGTTCTTCACGCTGGTGGTGAAGATGGCCGAGGACAGGCCCTGGGGCACGTCGTTGTGCATGCGGATGGCCTCGTCCAGTGTCTTATAAGACATGACATAGAGGATCGGCGCGAAGGTCTCGGTCTTGACGATGTCCCACTCGTTCTTGGCGCGCACGATGGTGGGTTCCACGAAGAAGCCGGGGCGCTCGAGCTTCTTGCCGCCGCAGAGGATCTTGCCTCCGGCCTTGCCCACGGCCTCCACGGCCGCCAGGTAGCGGTTCACCGCATCCTTGCTGCAGAGCGGGCCCATGAGGGTGGAGGCGTCCAGCGGATCGCCGATGCGCACCTGCTTGTAGGCGCTCACCAGTTTCTGGGTGAGGTCATCCACGATGCTCTCGTGGACGATGAGGCGGCGGGTGGTGGTGCAGCGCTGGCCGGCGGTGCCTACGGAGCCGAACACCACGGCCGGGATCACCAGCTTGAGGTCGGCTGTCTCGTCCACCACGATGGCGTTGTTGCCGCCGAGCTCCAGCAGTGACTTGCCCATGCGTGCCGACACCATCTCACCTACCTTGCGGCCGATGGCGGTGGAGCCGGTGAAGGACACCAGAGCCACGCGATGGTCCTTGACGAAGCGTTCCGCCAGGCGGTTGTCGCCGTCTATGAACAGGGAGAAGATCGCGGGATAGCCGTTCCGCTCCAGCACCTTGTTGGCGATCATCTGCACTGCGATGGCGCACAGCGGGGTACGGGGTGAGGGTTTCCACACCGTCACGTCGCCGCAGATCGCGGCGATGAACGCGTTCCAGGACCACACCGCCACCGGGAAGTTGAAGGCGGAGATCACCCCCACGACACCGAGCGGATGCCATTGCTCCGCCATGCGGTGACGCACGCGCTCGGACTGCATGGTGCGGCCGTAGAGCATGCGTGACTGGCCGACGGCGAAGTCGGCGATGTCGATCATCTCCTGCACCTCGCCGTCGCCTTCAGGCTTGATCTTGCCCATCTCCAGGGAGACGAGACTGCCGAGGGCGTCTTTGTGCTTGCGCAGATCCTCGCCTACGAGCCGCACGGCTTCGCCGCGCTTCGGGGCAGGGACCTCGCGCCAGGCCTTGAAGGCTTCCTCGGCGTCCTTGATCACCTGCTCGTAGTCCGCCTCAGTGGCGCAGTGCACCTTGGCGATCACGCCGCCAGTGGCGGGGTTGATGGACTCGATGAGCTTGCCGCCGGTGCTCTTGCGCCAACCGCCCGTCGTCGTCCAGGTGCCTGAGTTATCCTGGGTAAGGCCCAGGCTGGAGAGGATCTTCTGCACGTCGTCCATGGATACTCCTATCAAGCCACGAACTGTTTGGCGGCTTCGCCGGTACGCACCAGGCGTGCCGAGAGTTCCGCGGTCTCGGCCTGTGCGTAGGCCTTGCCGAAGCGGTTGGCCAGCACATCCGTCAGGCTGAAGCGTTCCTGCTTCACCAGGCCCTGGTAGGCGTCGGGTTTTTTCAGCACCAGGTCCACCACCGCGGCGATGCCGGCGCTGGTGGTCACCTGGATCGCGGACCACAGATGGCCGGCGATCTCCTGCGGATACACGGCGTTGGCGTAGCTCTCTTCCATGAACTTGCCGTGTTGCAGGCCGCTCACGGAGACGTAGATCAGCACGACATCTTGCACGGTGCGCGGCACGGCGCGTTCCAGGATGCGCTTCAAGGTGTCTCGGTCCTGGTTCATGCCGAGGTCGTTCATGAGGAGGCGCATGACCTCGCAATGGCCTGGATAGCGCATGGTCTTGTAGGTCATGTTGCGCACCTTGCCGGCGTAGGTCTCGCCGAGGGAACCCAGTCCGCCGGAGGTGTTGAAGGCCTCGTAGAGCTTGCCTTCCAGCTGGATGGTCTCGAGTCCCTCGAGGGGCATCAGCGCCGCCTCCTTGCCGTTGACGATGCCGTAGCAGGTGTTGCCGTATTCGTTGATGACGCCATCCGATGACCAGGTGAGCGCGTATTTGGTCATGTTGCCCGGGTTCTGGGGCAGGGCGCCAACACGCAGCTTTACGTCGTGGATCTCATCGAAGTGGCGCATGAGTTCGTTGGCGGCGATGCTGATGAAACCCGGCGCCAGGCCGCACTGGGGCGCGAAGGTGGTCTTGGCGCCCTGGGCGATGTGCGTCACGGCGCGGGTGACTTCTACGTCCTCGGTCAGGTCGAAATAGTGTAGGTTGCGCTTGCGCGCCGCCTCGGCCACCGGTGGGTTGCAGAAGTAAGGCAGGCTGGAGATCACCGCATCGGTGGGATGGGCCTTCAAGTGCGATTCGAGGGCAGCTGAGTTCGAGGCGTCCACCTGGTAGGCCTTGATGTTGGACATCTTGTGGCTGGCGGCCACGGCCTCGGCGGCCTTGCCGTTGGCATCGGCCAGGTCGATCTGGTAATCGCCGGAAGCGGCCAGGAGGCCGGAAAGCAGTGAGCCGATCTTGCCGGCGCCGAGGACGAGAACGCGATGCATGGACGGATTCTCCAGTTGAAATATCGAGGGTCCCGGACGGAGTGGGACTGGCAACGACGCTGTTTTGGGCGGTAAAAAGTATGCAATTTTGCCATAAATCGCGCGTCAGTCGTACCCCGCGCTTTCCCCTGTCACCTCCGCCGTGTAGCATTGCGGGCTCACCATGGACAAGAAATTCCTGCATCCCTGGAAGCCCGACAGCTGGCGCAGCCGCGTCGCCGGACAGCAGCCGCTGTACCCGGATGTCGACGCCGCCGAGCGCGTGCTTGCCGAGATCAGCCACCTGCCACCCCTCGTGACCTGGGGCGAGGTGGATAAGCTGCGCGCCCAGCTGGCGGAGGCCCAGACAGGTGAGCGCTTCCTGCTACAGGGGGGTGACTGCGCCGAGAGCTTCGACGATTGCACCGGCGAGCCCATCGCCAACAAGCTCAAGATCCTGCTGCAGATGAGCCTAGTGTTGGTGCACGGCCTCAAGAAGCGCGTGATCCGCGTCGGGCGCCTGGCGGGGCAGTACGCCAAGCCGCGCTCGGCGGATTCCGAAACCCGCGGCGGCGTGACCTTGCCGAGCTATCGCGGGGACCTCATCAACCGCGCCGGCTTCAGCCTGGCGGAGCGCACCCCGGACCCGGTCTTGATGTTGCGCGGTTATGAGCACGCGGCGCTCACCCTCAATTACGTACGCGCCATGGTGGACGGAGGCTTCGCCGACCTGCATCACCCGGAATACTGGGACTTGGATTTCGTGCGCAATTCGCCGTTGGAGGCGGAGTATCGGCGCATCGTGCAGTCCATCGTGGACTCCCTGAGTTTCATGGAGACCATCTCCGGCCAAACCCTAGCGGAGAGCGGCCGCATCGACCTGTTCACCAGCCATGAGGGTCTGCACCTGCTGTACGAACAGGCACAGACACAGTTCGTGCCCGAGAGCGGCCGGTGGTACAACCTCGCGAGCCACTTCCCCTGGATCGGCATGCGCACGGCCGAGCTGGGTGGCGCCCATGTTGAGTATTTCCGCGGCATCGCCAACCCGGTGGCGGTTAAAGTAGGCCCACTGATGACGCCGGAAGGCCTGCAGGAGCTCATGGAAGCTCTGAACCCTGACGATGAACCAGGGCGGCTCACGCTCATCCATCGCTTCGGTGCCAAGCATATCGCCCTCAAACTGCCCCCTCTGGTGGAAGCGGTTCGGAAGAGCGGCCGGCAAGCGTTGTGGATCTGTGACCCCATGCACGGGAACACCGAATCCACCAGCAACGGCCTGAAGACGCGCCGCTTCGAGAACATCCTGAGCGAACTGGAAAGCGCATTCGAGCTGCACGAGAAGCTGGACAGCCGCCTGGGCGGCGTGCATTTCGAGCTGACGGGGGACGACGTCACCGAATGCACCGGTGGCGCCCGTGGTCTCACGGAGACTGATCTCGAGCGGGCCTATAAGTCCCAAGTGGATCCACGCCTCAATTACGAACAGGCTCTCGAGATGGCCATGCGCATCGTCGGTCGCAATAAAAAGTAAGCCTATATCTCAAAAGCTGCTGCGCTTGGCAGGGCGTTGTCTGTAGCAGGATGCGTACGTGCCGCGGAGCACAGGATGTGCGGGAGCGGCGAGC
>DATGHI010000147.1:0-6563 GCA_035308065.1 Gammaproteobacteria bacterium
CTGTTCTCCAAGCTGGCGCGCGAAATCACCGTGGCGGCCAAGCTCGGCGTGCCGGACCCGGAGACCGAGCTCAAGTACGTGATGGATGCGGTGCGCATGATCCGCAAGGACTTAGGCGGGCGCGTGCCGCTCATCGGTTTCGCCGGCAGCCCCTGGACGCTCGCCACCTATATGGTGGAGGGCGCCTCCAGCAAGGACTTCGCCCGCATCAAGCAGATGCTCTACGCCGACCCGCGCCTCTTGCACAAGCTCCTGGACGTGCTGGCCCGTTCCGTGACCCAGTACCTGAACGCCCAGGTCGTGGCCGGCGCCCAGGCGCTGATGCTGTTCGACACTTGGGGCGGCACGCTCACACTGCCGGCCTTCAAGGAGTTCTCGCTGCAGTACATGGCGTCCATCGTCGAGGGCCTGAAACGCGAGAGCGAGGGCCGGCGCGTGCCGGTGGTGCTGTTCACCAAGGGCGGCGGCGCTTGGCTCGAGGACCTGGCCGAGAGCGGCGCGGACGCCCTCGGCGTCGACTGGATCCAGGACCTCGCCGACGCCCGCCGCCGCGTGAGCGACAAGGTGGCGCTGCAGGGCAACCTGGACCCGGCGGCGCTCTACGCCACGCCGGAGACCATCCGCGACCTGGTGTGGAAGACGCTCGCCAACTTCGGCCACGGCGAAGGCCACGTGTTCAACCTGGGCCACGGCGTGCACGCCGATACGCCGCCGGAGCACGTGGCGGCGATGGTCTCCGCGGTGCACGATCTCAGCCCCGCGTATCACAAATAGACGGCGCGACGTGACGGGCATGACCGATCAGCAGACCCACACGGGGGACGACAAGGCCGCAGCGCCCACCGCGCCCCGTTGGCTGCGGCCCGCCCTCGGCGTCGCCTTGCTGTTGAATGTCGCCGTGCTCCTGTTCGTGCAGCACTACTGGCACGGTGACTTTCCGTTCCAGGACGAATGGGGTTTCGTGGCGCGGCTGCAGCAGCTGCCGCAGCTGGGTGTGCTGCACTTCCTGTTCGACCGCTACCACACCTATTACTTGCCGGTGCTGTTGTCCTTCTGGTACCTGTCCTACACCTTGACGCATCTCGACATCGAGGCGCTGCGCTATACCGGCGCGTTGGTCTCCGGCGGCGTGGCCCTGCTCCTGGTCGGCATGCTCTACCGCAAGGCGCCGCGCCTGGACAAGCCCGTCTGGCTGCTGCTCCTGTTCGCGCCCTTCGTCGTCTGCTCCCTGAACCACTACATGGTCTACTACCAGTCCATCGAGTCCGTCGTCCAGCCGTTCCTGTTCGGCATGGTACTGACGGCGTTCTGGGCGGCGGACCATGCCTTGCAGGGCCGCCGTGCGCTGCCTTGGTCGGCGCTCGCGGTGGGAGCGGCGCTCATCGGCGTCGGCATCTATGCGCCGGGGCTATCGATCCTGCCCGCGATCGTCGGCGCCCAGATCCTCATACAGCGGCGCCTCAGCCTCTCTTCGGTGCTGCTCGCGCTGCTCGGCGTCCTGTGCATCGGCTTCTACGTGCACGCCGGTCACGGCCTGGATCATCCGCAGCAAGGGCCCGGCTTCGCGCCGGGCGACCTCGTGCAGGCGGTGAAGATGTGGTTCGGACTCAGCGGCAACGCGCTGTTCTCGCCCCACGCCGGCCGGCTGGAGATCATCACCTACTTCCTGGGCGCGGTGCTCCTGGCCGCCCAGGCCGTGGGCCTGGTGACCGCCCTGCGCCAACCGCCGGAACGGCGCAAAGCCTTGTTCCTGCCCGTGGCGCTCACGCTCTATAACAACCTGGTGATCCTGGAGATCGTCACCGCCCGGCTGCACGTGGTGGAGTCCGGTCTGGAGTCGAGCTTCACCCCGCGCTATTCGATCCTGGCGCTCGCCGGCCCGGTGAGCGTGATGTTCTATCTGGTGATGCTCGGCGACCTCAGGGGCCGCCTGCGGCGGCTCGGGTCCGCGGCGTTCCTGGCCATGGCCCTGGGCACGCTGGCCGCGGACGCGATGATCGCGATCCTCTTGCCGCATTACGCCGCGGTGCTGGCGACGGTGCGCGCCGAGCTGCTGTCGCTGCAGGGGCCGCCCGATGCCTTCCAGACCAGCCAGATGACGTTGACGCCGACCATGAAGCCGCTGGTCTATCCGGGACGGCTCTACCTGCAGCAGGAGCACCTGGCCTTGTACCGCAACTCGGAATCGGCCCCGCCGGCGGACCACAAGTAAAAATTGATCTCTTGTCCCCCAGCGTCGTCAAGAAAGAGGGCGCCTACGGCGCCCTCTTCGTCTAGCACTCCAGCCCGACTATCTGCTGGCCGCCGGCTCGGGAGGCATCTCGATCTTCGGGTGCGCCGCGTCGTAGGCCACGATGTCGCAGTCGTTGATGTGCTCGGCCTTCCACACCATGGCGCGGTGGATGCGGTGCCAGCCGCTCGGATGGTCGTAGAACAACCACTCTTCGACGGTACCCGGTTCCATCTTGCGGTACTCGGCAAGGTGGACGGCGGCCTGGGCGAACCCGTCCGGCTGGCGCGCCGCGTTCAGGCCGAAGACGTCCGCTTCCGCTTCCTGGGTGCGCGTCAGGGTATTGTTCACCGGCGTCAACACGAAGAAGTACACCGAGAACAGCGCCGCCAGCAACGGCAGCCCCGCCACGTCGCCCACGTCGCGGATGCCCCAACGCCCGCCGTAGCGGACACGCATCTTCTCGAACGACCACTTGAGGAAGGCAAAGCACAGGATCACCAGGACCGAGCCCTCCACGATGCCGTGGAACACATGGTGCAGCACATAGTGGCCCATCTCGTGGCCCAGCACTGCCTGCACTTCTTCAGGCGAGCCACGGTTCACCAGGTTGTCGTTGAGGCTGATCTGGGTGGTCCCGCCTAAGCCGCTGACGTGTGCGCTCATGCGCTTGGTCTGCTTGGAGTTATCGAACTCGTACACGTCCGTGGCCGGGATGCCGTTGGCCCGGGCCAGCGACAAGATCTGCTCCTTCTGCACGCCTTCCTTGAGCGGATAGAACTTGTTGAACATCGGCTCGAGCAGCGGCGGTCCGATAGCAACGCTGAAGATGATGAAGGCGATGCCGACCAGCGCGCCCCAGATCCACCAGGTGCGGGGCGCGTTGCGTATCACCGCATAGATGATGCTGAGTACGACGGCGCCCGCGACGAGCCCCAGCATCAATGCGGTCATCTGATCGCCCAGGAACCCGCTCATCTCCTGGTTGGACATGCCGTACTGGTGCTCACGGAAATAACCCTCGTAGAGGTTCCAAGGCAGTGTGATCAGGGTGGTCAGGAAAACGTACAGCAGCGCGTAGCACAGGGTGACGGGCCACTTGAAGCCGCCGGGGGATCCGGGGAGCTTGAAGACCCCGGACCTGAAAACCCTGAACAACATCATCACCAGGGTCGCCGGCAATATGAGCAGCAGGAAGAGGCACTGCAGCAACATATAGAAGTATTGCAGCGAGCCTATCCGGGCGAGGAATTCGCCCGCCTCGCGCATGCGCACCGAGAAACGCGTACCCAACAGCAGCCACGCGACCGCGAGCCCCACCACGAAGTCCCAGAGGATCAGCCAGTAGCCGCCCTCGTAATAGGCGTCGGACTTGGCCTTGGCCTCCGCCGGGATCAGCGCCATCCACTCCGCGGTGGCCTGGTCCGCGTCGAAGTGCGCCGCCACGGGCGCCGCTGCCGCGGGGGGCGGGTTGGCATGCGGATTGCTTATGTTAATCGGGGCAGCAGCAGATGCCGACGCAAGGTAAAGCGCGGCGAACGCGGCCAGGCACAAGGACATCAGGCGTTTCATGGGACCCCTCCCCGGGTCAGGTGACCCGCCGAGTATATAAGCCCCCAGGGAACGGGTGACAAAGGATCGCATCGGGCTGACAAAGATTGTCAGACCTGGTCACGAATCCTTTGTTCCCGCAATAACCAAGCAATAACACGGAGTCACGCGTCCCATGCCGAACAGACCCAATCTCCTCCTGCTCAGCAGTTCCCGCACCCCGGGCGGCGCCTTCCTGGAGCACGCCCGCGATTACGTGCGCGCGTTCCTCGGCAAGGGGGTGCGGCGCGTGCTCTTCATCCCCTACGCCGTCGTCAGCTGGAGTTACGAGGAGATGATGGCCCGCGTGACGCCGGTGTTCGAGGAACTGGGTTACGGCGTCGTGGGCCTGCATGACCTCTCCGATCCGCTGGCGGCGATCCGGGACGCGGAAGCCGTGGCGATCTCAGGCGGCAACACTTTCCGGCTGCTGCAGTTGCTCCAGGCCAAGGGGGTCCTGCCGGTGCTGCGCGCCCGGGCCGAGGCCGGGATGCCCTATATGGGCTGGAGTGCGGGCAGCAACATCGCCTGCCCCACCATCCGCACCACCAACGATATGCCCATCGTCTGGCCCGAGAGTTATTCCGCCCTCGGGCTCGTGCCCTTCCAGATCAACCCCCACTACACCGAACTCCTGCCCCCAGAGCACCAGGGCGAGACCCGCGACGACCGGCTGCGGGAATTCATGCGCCTCAACCCCGGGGTGCCGGTACTGGGCCTGCGCGAGGGCAACGCCCTCCGGCTCACGGGCGGGCGCCTCACGCTGCTGGGGAACCAGAGCCTCAAGCTCTTCCTGGACGGTGAGAGCCGCGAAGTCTCGCCGCAGGACTCGCTGCAGTTCCTGCTGGAGACGCCGGTCGTGCCCCAGCAGCAGGCCGGCTGACTCGCCGCGACGCTCCGCTATAATGGCGGCAGGTTCTCCACCCGCCATTCACGAGGAGCATTTCATGGGTCAAGGTGATCGCAAGACGCGCAAGGGCAAGATCTGGCGCGGCAGCTACGGCAACACGCGGCCCCACGCACCGGCCAAGAAGAAGCCGGCGCCCGGGCTCGCGAAGAAGAAAAAGAAGTGAGCCGCTCCGCCGCCCGCGTGATCGCGGCACTCGGCGCCCTCGGCTTCGCGGCCGCGGCGGCGGCGACCCATCCTGCGCCCGCCCCCGCAAGCATGAGCGCCGCGGCGAAGGTCCCGGCCATGCCGGCGAAACCGGCGGACGCGGTGGTGCTGCCCGACGGCCTGGCTTACAAGATCCTGACGCCCGGCAGCGGCAAGCTGCACCCGAAGCTCAGCGACAACGTCACCGCCAACTACAGCCTGTGGAAGGCGGACGGCACTTTCCTGGAGAGCACCTGCACGGATGACAAGTGCGAACCCGCCACCTTCCCCCTGGCGAAACTCATCCCCGGCTGGCAGGAAGCCATCCCCATGATGACGGTCGGAGAGAAGATCGAAGTCTGGCTGACTTCGGACCTGTCCTACGGCGATCCGCCGCGCAAGCCGAACCGGCCCGCGGGCCCGCTGGTGTTCGTGATCGAACTGGTGGACATCGGCCGGCCGCTGCCGCCGGAGAAGCCTTGAGCCGTATCGGGATCGCCGCCCTCGTGGGGCTGCTGGCGGGGTGTGCAGGCACGCCGCCGGACGCAAGCCCCCTCTCGGTGAGCGGCCTGCCGGCCGCGGTGGCGCATCCGGTCCCCGACGCTGCCCTGGCCCAATCCCTGCTGCAACCCGCGGATGCCACCGTCCTGCCCTCAGGGCTCGTCTACAAGATCCTGAAGCCGGGAGATAGCAGCGAGTACCCGACGCTGCACGACGGTATCACCCTCAACTACAGCCTGTGGAGACCCGATGGGGCACTGCTGGAGAGCACCTGCTCCAACGACGGCGCCTGTGCGCCTGCGAGCTTCAACCCCGTCAGCATGCTCATCAAGGGCTGGCAACTGGCGATCCCGCTCATGACACCCGGTGAGAAGATGCGTCTCTGGGTACCGGCGGCTCTCGCTTATGGCGATAAACCGCGCTCCGATGCACATGCGCCGACGGGCCCCTTGATATTCGACTTGGAACTCGTGAGCGTGAACCACTCATGATGAAAGCGATCAGTCTCGCATCCCTGATGCTCTTCGCGGCGCTCGCCGGCTGCACCTGGGTCACGCCGAGCCCCGACGCCATGGGCGCCAGCATCGCGGTGGTGGACGCCGCCACGGCGGCGCACTGCCAGCTCCTGACCCAGAACCAGCTCACCGTGGACGCCAAGCTCGGTGTGCTGCAGCGCATGCCCGCGGACGTGGATCACGACCTCGAGACCATGGCCATCAACCAGGCGGCCAGCGTCGGCGCCAACGCGGTGGCGGCCTTGTCGCCGGACAAGGACGGCGTCCAGACCTGGGGTATCTATAAGTGTCCGGCGGGCGTGAAAGCGGCCGCCGCACCGGCAGCGAGCACGGCGCCGGGGGCGAGCACGGGTGTGAAGACGATCCCTTACACTCCTCCCCGCTAGTCGCCCGAAAGCGCCGCTTTCAGGGGCGTTAACTCCTTCTCGTAATTCTTCCAGCGTCCGACGGAGTTCGCGTAGAGAGGCCGGCGCACTTGCGCCAGGCTCGCGGTCCTCACCGAGCGGCGCGACTCGTGGAAACGCAGGCAGGCGTCGTCCCAGGGCAGGCCGCAGAACGCCACGAGCTTGCGCACTTCCACGTCGAAATCCATGACCAGCCGCTCGTAGCTGAGTTCCAACATCCGGCCCGGCAG
>DATGHI010000148.1:0-3838 GCA_035308065.1 Gammaproteobacteria bacterium
CTACCAGACCGCAAGGAACCAGAATTGCCTATGGAATTACTCAGAAAGGCTTATGGGTTATAAACTCATGGCTGGTGGATAACAGGAGAAGAACATGTCCAGCGAGGGTTATCACGAGCCCATCGAAGAGATGAGCGACGAGGTGCGCGACTTCCACCGGGCGGTGGTGTCGCTTATGGAGGAACTGGAGGCGGTGGACTGGTACAACCAGCGGGTCGCCGCCTGCCAGGATAAGGAATTGAAAGCCATCCTCGCCCATAATCGGGACGAGGAGATGGAGCATGCCTCCATGGTTCTGGAGTGGATACGGCGCCACAACCCGCGCTTCGACCACGAACTGAGGGATTACCTGTTCAAAGATGGACCCATCACGGACAAACATGACTAGCACCCAGACCGCCGGCATGCAGAAACTCGAACGCAAGGATCTCATGGGCCTGGAGGAATACGCACAGAAGCGCGCGGAGTTCCGCCAGGGAATCATCGCCCACAAGCTCGCCCGCACCCTGCACATCGGCCCAAACCTGACCCTGTTGTTCGAGGACCGATTGACCATGCAGTACCAGGTGCAGGAGATGCTGCGGGCCGAGCGCATCTTCGAGGTCGAGGGCATCCAGGAGGAACTGGAGGCCTACAACCCGCTGATTCCCGACGGCAGCAACTGGAAGGCGACGCTGCTCATCGAGTTCGCGGATGAGAGCGAGCGGCGCCAGGCCCTGGCCAAGCTCATTGGCATCGAGGACAAGGTCTGGGTGCAGGTGCAGGGCCACGGTAAGGTGCGGCCCATCGCCGACGAGGACCTGGAACGGGAGACGGAGGAGAAGACCTCCTCGGTGCACTTCCTGCGCTTCGAACTCACGGCGGAGATGGTCAGGGCCCTGAAGCAGGGCGCCGCCCTCGACGCAGGCGTCGACCACCCGGCGTACGCGCATGAACTCAGGCCGGTGCCGGATGCTTTGAGGAAATCTCTCGTCGCGGATTTGACCTGATTCACCTGCATCTCCCCTGAGTTCAGGTTAGAATCCCCGGCGCAACCAGCCCGAGGGTATTCCGACCGCATGGCCGCAAAATACGATGCCGTAGACATCGAGGTCCTGTCCGGCCTCGACCCGGTGCGCAAACGCCCGGGCATGTACACCGACACCTCCCGTCCCAACCACCTCGCCCAGGAAGTCATCGACAACAGCGTCGACGAGGCCATCGTCGGCCACGCCAAGAAGATCGAGCTCATCGTCCACAAGGACGGCTCCCTGTCGGTGCAGGACGACGGCCGCGGCATGCCGGTGGACGTGCACCCCAAGGAGAAGGTGACGGGCGTGGAGCTCATCCTCACGCGCCTGCATGCGGGCGGCAAGTTCTCCGACAAGAACTACCAGTTCTCCGGCGGCCTGCACGGCGTGGGTGTGTCGGTGGTGAACGCGCTCTCCAGCCGGCTCGAGGTCTGGGTCAAGCGCAACGGCACGCGCTGGCACATGGGTTTCAAGGACGGCAGGCGCGTCACCAAGCTCGAGGAGCAGGGAGACGTGGGCAAGGCCAACACCGGCACGCTGCTGCGCTTCTGGCCAAACCCCAAGTATTTCGATTCCCCGAAGTTCTCCATCCCCAAGCTCAAGCACGTGCTGCGCGCCAAGGCGGTGCTCTGCCCTGGACTCACGGTCAAGTTCATCAACGAACAGACCCTGGAGAAGGAGGAGTGGCATTACGTCGGCGGCCTCAAGGACTACCTGATCGAGTCCCTGGAGAAGCGCGAGTTCGTCCCCGACGAACCCTTCACCGGCAGCCTCAAGGGCGACAAGGAGGCGGCGGACTGGGCGGTGCTGTGGCTGCCGGACGGCGGCGAGGTGTTCGCCGAGAGCTACGTGAACCTGATCCCGACTGTGCAGGGCGGTACCCATGTGAACGGCCTGCGCACCGGCATCACCGACGCGGTGCGCGAGTTCTGTGAGTTCCGGAACCTGGTGCCGCGGGGCGTGAAACTCGCTCCTGAGGACATATGTGATAGAGCCGCCTACGTGCTGTCGCTCAAGATGAACGACCCGCAGTTCTCCGGCCAGACCAAGGAGCGGCTCTCGTCCCGCGAGTCCGCCACCTTCGTGGGCGGCGTGGTGAAGGACGCGCTGGCTCTGTGGCTCAACCAGCACACCGAGGCGGGCGAGCAGATCGCCCAGCTCGCCATCGAGAGCGCCCAGGAGCGCATGAAGCTGAGCAAGCAGGTGGTGCGCAAGAAGATCACCGCCGGCCCGGCGCTGCCCGGCAAGCTCGCAGACTGCACCAGCGGCGAGCCGGAGCGTTCAGAATTGTTCCTGGTAGAGGGCGACTCCGCCGGCGGTTCCGCCAAGCAGGCCCGCGACCGGGAGTTCCAGGCGATCCTGCCGTTGCGCGGCAAGATATTGAACACCTGGGAAGTGGCGGCGGGCGAGATCCTCGCTTCCGAGGAAGTGCACAACATCAGCATCGCCATCGGCGTGGAACCGGGTTCCGCGGACCTGAAGGGCCTGCGCTACCACAAGGTCTGCATCCTGGCGGACGCGGATTCCGACGGCAAGCACATCGCCACGCTCCTGTGCGCCCTATTCGTGCGCCATTTCCGGCCGCTCGTCACCGCGGGCCACGTGTTCGTGGCCATGCCGCCCCTCTACCGCGTCGACGTCGGCAAGCAGGTGTTCTACGCGCTCGACGACGACGAGAAGCAGGGCGTGCTGGACCGCATCAGCGCCGAGAAGCTCAAGGGCAAGCCCACGGTGACGCGCTTCAAGGGCTTGGGGGAGATGAGCCCCTCGCAGCTCCGCGAGACCACCATCTCCCCGGACACCCGCCGGCTGGTGCAGCTGACGCTGGAAGCCAAGGACAACACCGACAAGCTCATGGACATGCTGCTGGCCAAGAAGCGCGCCGGCGATAGAAAGGAATGGTTGGAGAAGAAGGGCAATCTCGCTGAAATCTGACCGAAGGTAAAGAGCCATGGCCGAGCAGATGTATACCGTCAAAGGCACTGAGCAGCAACCGCTGAAGGTCTTCACGGAGAAGGCGTACCTGGACTATTCCATGTACGTGATCCTAGACCGGGCGCTGCCCCACGTGGGCGACGGGCTCAAGCCCGTGCAGCGGCGCATCGTCTTCGCCATGTCGGAGCTCTCCCTGGACTATCAGTCCAAGCCGAAGAAGTCGGCGCGCACCGTGGGCGACGTGCTGGGCAAGTACCATCCCCATGGCGATTCCGCCTGCTACGAGGCCATGGTGCTCATGGCCCAGCCCTTCTCCTACCGCTATCCGCTCATCGAGGGCCAGGGCAACTGGGGCTCCACGGACGATCCCAAGTCCTTCGCCGCCATGCGCTACACGGAAGCGAAGCTCTCCAAATACGCGGAAGTACTGCTCTCGGAACTGAGTCAGGGCACCGTGGACTGGCAGCCCAACTTCGACGGTACCCTGGAGGAACCCAAGCTCCTGCCGGCGCGCCTGCCCAACGTGCTGCTCAACGGCACCACCGGCATCGCCGTGGGCATGGCCACGGACATCCCGCCCCATAACCTGAAGGAAGTGGCGAGCGCCTGCATCCACCTGCTCGAAGACCCGAAGGCCTCGGTGCGCGAGCTGTGCGAGCACGTGAAGGGCCCGGATTTCCCCACGGAGGCGGAGATCATCACGCCGAAAGCAGAGATACGGCAGATGTACGACACCGGCTTGGGGAGCGTGCGGGTGCGCGCCAAGTGGAGCCGTGAGAAGGGCACGGGCGAGATCGTCATCACCGCGCTGCCCTATCAGGTGTCGGGCGCCAAGGTGCTGGAGCAGATCGCGCTGCAGATGCGCAACAAGAAACTGCCCATGGTGGAGGACC
>DATGHI010000149.1:0-6320 GCA_035308065.1 Gammaproteobacteria bacterium
TGGCGCCGGGGACGTTGCTGGTGACGCCAGAGTTCGCCAAGAGAGCGGAGGGCGTGCCGGGCACCACGGTGAAGGCGCAGGCAGGCGCGGTCAGCGGCCGCAGCTTCAGTGCCGTCGAACCGCCCATGCCCAAGGAATCCGCGATGGCCGAGGGCGAGACCTTGGCCGGCACCCTGCCGGTCCCCGGCGGCGGGGCCGGCATGAAGGTCAAGCTCGCGCCGGGCATCGTCCTCGGCAACCGCTACGAGATCCTCTCGGAGCTGGGCGCCGGCGGCATGGCGGTTGTCTACAAGGCCCGCGACCGCCAGCTCAACGAGGTGGTGGCGCTCAAGACGATCAAGGCGGAGGACAGCCGGGACGAACGCCTCTTGGACGCCATGAAAAGCGAGATCCGCCTGGCGCGCAAGATCACCCACCGCAACGTGCTGCGCATCTACGATTTCGGTGATGCCGGCGGTGTGCCCTTCATTTCCATGGAATACGTGCGCGGCATGACGCTGCGCTACCTCCTTCAAAACCGCGCGCGGGTGCCCTATGCCGCGGGCCTGCGCATCATGCGCCAGGTGTGCACCGCCTTGCAGGTGGCCCACGAACAGTCGGTGCTGCACCGCGACATCAAGCCCGAGAACGTCATGCTCGAACCTTCTGGCAACGCCAAGCTCATGGATTTCGGCATCGCGAGTCTCGTGCATCGCGGCGAAGGCGAGGCGGAACGGCTGGTGATCGGCACGCCGCGTTACGCCTCGCCGGAACAGTTGCAAAGCGAGCGCCTGGACGAACGTGCCGATATCTACTCCTGCGGTGTGATGATGTACCAGATGTTCACCGGCAAGCTGCCGTTCAACGAGCGCAACATGGAACGCCTGGTGGAGGTCAAGACCAAAGCGGAGTACCCCAAGCCCTCCGAACTGATTCCCGGTTTTCCCGGGGCGCTGGAAGCCCTGATCATCGCCTGCCTCCGGGCCGATCGCGAGGGACGTCCCAAGAGCGCGGAGGCGATGCTGGACGCACTGGAGCGTATGCGTGTCTAGGTTGTTCGCACTCTCGGCTGCGCTTTTGGCGCTCATCCCGTTCGCCGCGTGGGCTGATGATCTCGATCTCGGTGCGGAACCCGCGACCAGTACCGTGGCCTGGTCCGGCGACTTGCTGCTGCGTCAGGATTGGCTGCGGAGCTGGCAACCCTACGGCGACAACGAGTCTCGCTTGCTGCTGCGCTTGCGCTACGGGCCCTCCTGGCAGATCGATGACCAATGGACCCTCGGCGCTGCGTTGCGCGTCAACGAGAGCACGGATGGCAACGAATACCTGGTAGCCGACAACGATAACCAGCGGCTCCGCGATCTGGCGCTGGATACCCTGTATCTCGAATATGCCCCGGCGGAGGGCGACCGGTTGCTGATCGGACAGGCCGCGTTTCCGTTTGCCCTCTCGCGCATGCTTTGGGATCCAGACCTGCGCCCCGCCGGCGTCTCCTATGGCTACACGGCCCATCCCGGCGGGACCGCGACGCTGCATCTCGTGGGGGGCGCGTTCGTGGCCCGCTACCTCTTTGGCATCGAATCGCGCATATACGCCCTGCAGGGTGATTGGCGGTTCAGGGAAGACCAGACAGTGCAGCCGGAGTTCATCCTGAGTTACCTGCATTTCACCGATCTGGACCCGCTGGTGCGTGCCGGCGAGGACCGTGGCAACCCGACCGTGCTGGGTCCTTCATGCAGCGGCCCGGGTTGCCTCACCTGCGGCTACCCCTGTTTCGTGCCACTGCGGTTCGTCGACCGTTATGAACTCGGCGACCTGCAGTTCGCACTGCATGTGACGGGCGATGTCCCGTTCCGGATGCTACTGGATGCCGATCAGAACCTGGGGGCCGTGGCCGGCAACGACAGGGCGGGGCGCCTCGAACTCGCACTGGGAGACAGCTTCCATGCCGGCGGCAACGAAGTGGGTTACGCCGCCGAGCGCATGCAGCAGTCGGCGGTGCTGGGGGCTTTCAACGATGACGACTGGTGGTTCCACGCCGGTTCCCACGGTGCGATGCTGTGGTACGCCTACGGCTGGTCCGACAGGGTGCGCCTCCGGGCGGCCTGGTTCCATGAGCAGCAGGATAATTCCTGGCACCACTGGAACCGGGTGCTCCTGGACCTGCAATGGCAGCTGTGACGGCCTGATCGTCAGGATCAGTCGCGACTGGAATCGCGGTCTCAGCGTACGGCGCTGAGCTGGCCCTGCAACTCGTCTGAGCTGAGATGTTCCAGCGGCAGGATCAACAGCAACTCGATGCGTTTCTCGATCGTGGTGAACGCGGCGGCGAAGGCCGCCAGGCGTTCGGCTTCGCTGCCCTGCGCCGCAGCGGGGTCTGGCAGACCCCAATGCACCTTCACCGGGGCGCCGGGCCAGAGCGGGCAAGCTTCCGCCGCCGCCTGGTCGCAGACGGTGATCACTACGTCCATGTGCGGCGCGTCTTTGCCTGCGAACTCGTCCCAGCTCTTGCTGCGCAGACCGACGGAAGGTATGTCGCAGGTGTGCAGCACTTCCAGGGCCAGGGGGTGCACCTCGCCCTTGGGGTGGCTGCCGGCGCTCCAGGCCTTGAGGCGCCCCTCCGCGCGGGCGTTCAGGAGCGCCTCCGCCAGGATGCTTCGGGCGGAGTTGCCGGTGCACAAAAAAAGCACATTCATGCCCTGATTATCGCCCAAGGCCGGCCGGGAAGAATCTGGCCGGTCGCGGTGGCTGAAACTGGCCAACTGGCAGCCCCGGCAGGCAGTAATATCTGCATCCGGCCGGGCACTTCCTCCCGGTCCGCCTGTCTCAAGAGCCGCCTACCTTGGAGACTCCTGCATGAAGCTGCGCCTCGGCCTCCTCGCGTTCCTGTTCATCACCCTGGCCGCTCAGGCGGCGGGCATCGACCCTGTGCTCTACGGCGGATTGCACTGGCGCCTCATCGGGCCGTTCCGCGGCGGCCGCGTGCTGGCGGTCTCGGGCGTGCGCGGCGAGCCGCAGCATTTCTATTTCGGCTCCGTGGATGGCGGCGTTTGGGAGACCCGCGACACGGGACGCACCTGGCAACCCATCTTCGACGCCGAGCACGTGGGCTCCATCGGCGCCCTGGCGGTGGCCCCGTCGGACCCGAAGGTGATCTACGTGGGTAGCGGCGAAGCGGACATGCGCTCCGACATCGCCTACGGCAACGGCATGTACAAGTCGGTGGACGCCGGCAGGACCTGGAGCCACATCGGCCTTGAGGACTCCTACCAGATCGGCAAGATCCTGGTGAACCCCACGAACCCGGACGTGGTGTTCGTCGCGGTGTTGGGCCACGCCTACGGCCCCAATGCCATGCGCGGCGTGTTCCGCTCCTTGGACGGCGGCCAGACATGGCAGAAGATGCTCTACAAGGACGCGGATACCGGCGCCATCGACCTCGCCTTCGGCGCCGACGCGAATACCCTGTATGCAAGCCTGTGGCAGACGCGCCGTCCTCCCTGGAACGTGTATCCGCCTTCCAACGGTCCCGGCAGTGGCCTTTATAAATCCACCGACGGCGGCGATACTTGGTCCGAGATCACCGGCCACGGGATCCAGGCCGAGGGCCTGGGCCACATCGGCCTCGCGGTGGCACCCTCGAACCCGAGCATCGTCTACGCTCTGGTGGATGCGAAACAGGGCGGCCTGTACCGCTCCGACGATGCGGGTGTGAATTTCACGATGATTTCCAAGGACAAGCGCATCTGGCAGCGCGGCTGGTATTTCGGCGGTGTGGCGGTGGACCCGAAGAATCCCGACGTGGTCTACGTCAGCGATACCGCCATGTATAAGTCCACGGACGGCGGCAAGACCTTCTTGCCCTTTCAGGGCGACCCCACCGGCGACGATTACCACGCGCTGTGGATCGATCCCGACGACGGCCGGCACATGATCGCTGGCGTGGATCAGGGCACCATCATCAGCCAGAACGGCGGAGACACCTGGTCCACCTGGTACAACCAGCCTACGGGCCAGTTCTACCACGTGATCACCGACTCGCAGTTCCCTTACTGGGTATACGGCGCGCAGCAGGACTCCGGTGCCGCCGCAGTGCCGAGCCACTCCGGCGACAAGTACGACGGCATCAGCATGGAGCAGTTCCATGAGGTGAGCGTCGGCGGCGAGAGCGGCAATATCGCACCGGACCCAGACGATCCCGAGATCGTCTACGGCGGCACCGTGGACAAGCTCGACCGCAAGAGCGGCCAGACCGCCGACGTGGATCCGACGCTCGCCTACCCCGATATCTACCGTAGCGTGTGGACGCTGCCGCTCACGTTCTCGCCCAAGGACCCTAAAGCGCTGTATTTCGCCAACCAACACCTGTTCCGCACCCGCGACGGAGGCAGTCACTGGGAGCGCCTTTCCGACGATCTGACGCGCAAGAACCTGACGGTGCCGCCGAACCTGGACGCGTCGTCCGCGGCCGACACCGCCACCGTGGGCCCGCGCCGTGGCGTGATCTACGCCATCGCTCCGTCGCGCTTCAGCGTCAATGACATCTGGGTGGGCACCGACGACGGCCTCATCTGGCGCAGCCACAACGGCGGCAAGTCTTGGAAGGACGTTAGCCCTAAGCCGCTTACACCCTGGTCCAAGGTTGGTGCAATCGAGGTCGGGCATTTCGAGGCGGACACGGCCTACGCTACTGTGGACCGGCACCGCCTCGACGACTACAAGCCCTACATCTATCGCACCCACGACGGCGGCAGGACCTGGGACCTGGTCACCGACGGCATCCCCGACGGCAGCTTCGTCAACGTGGTGCGCGAGGACCCGCTGAAGAAGGGACTGCTCTACGCCGGCACCGAGCTCGGCATGTACGTCTCCTTCGACGACGGCGACCATTGGCAGTCGCTGCAACAGAACCTGCCCATGACCTCGATCCGCGACATCGATGTGCACCACACGCCCTACAACGATGACCTGGTGATCGCCACCCATGGCCGGGCGTTCTGGGTGCTGGACGACATTTCCGCCCTGCGGCAACTGGAGGATGCGAGCGACGTAACGCTCTACAAGCCGGCCAATGCGGTACGCGTGCACCTGGCCGAGTTCACGGGCACGCTGCTGCATCCGGATGAACCCGCGGCTCCCAATCCGCCCGATGGCGCCGTCATCGATTACTGGCTCAAAGACGGGAGCATGAACCCGGTGACGCTCGACATCCTCGACGCCCGCGGCAGGCTGGTCAGGCATTACTCCAGCGCCGACAAGCAGACTCCGCCGGACCTGTCGGAGATTAATGCGACGCCGGATTGGTTCCCCCAGCCGACCCCGCTGCCCGCCACCGCTGGTATGCACCGTTTCGTCTGGGATCTGCGTTATGCGCAACCGGATGCCCTGCAGGGCGGTTTCGATGGCGGCGTGTGGGCCTTGCCCGGCGCATACAGCGTGAAGCTCACGGTGGACGGCAAGTCTTACGACCAACCGCTCACGGTGGTGAACGACCCGCGTGTGAAGGCGAGCCTCGCGGATCTCGCGAAGCAGCAGCAGCTCGCCTTCGAGATCGAAGCCGAACGCGCGAAGCTCGCCGCTACGACCCATGAGGTGATCGGCATCCTGAAACAACTGGAGGCAGACGAAGCCAAGGCGCCGGTGGATCTTGCCCAACGCCTCCAGATCTTCGAGGATTCTCTGTTTGCGGAAACCGAGCTATACGCCGCGGCCCCGGGTTACGGTCAACCGGGCGCGGCGCCCACCAAGGTGGACAGCCTCGCGTACGTGGCCCGCGCCTTCGACGCCCTGCAACCGGCGATGCAGAACGCCGACGGGCCGCCCAGCATCGACGCCGTCCAGGGCTACGCGAAACAGAAGGCCAAGGCCGACAAGGCCATCGCCGCCTGGGAGAAGCGGAAGGCCGAGGATCTGCCTGACCTGAACGCAGCCTTGAAGGCGGCGGGGTTGGAGGCGTTAGGCAGCAAGTAAGCACGCTGCGCTATCATCGGGGCGTGAACGACACAGAACTCACGCCCGCCACCGCCCGCAGTATCGCCATCTGGCAGATGGCGTTCTTCGCCGGATTGCTGACCGTCATCGCGGTGAGCAACGTGTTCACCACGCTTGCGGACAACGCCCGCGGCGGCATGATCCTGCCCTGGTGGAAGCCCACCAGCTGGGAGTTCTCCAGCGTCAGCGTGGTCTGGTGCCTGGTGTTCAGCGTGGCCTGGTGGCTGAAGCGCTTCCCCATCACCGGCGTCACCTGGTGGCGCAACCTGCCGGCGCATATGCTGTTCACCTTCCCGTATTCGCTGGTGCACGTGGCCGCCATGGTGGGTCTGCGCAAACTGACGTATGCA
>DATGHI010000150.1:0-2679 GCA_035308065.1 Gammaproteobacteria bacterium
CAGCAACCAATAGCCGGCGTCAAATAGGGTTTCCAACAGCATGGGCACGGCGCTGAAACCCTGCACCCAATTCACCAAGACGTCGCTCAGCAGGTACGCCAGCAATGCCACGGCCAACAAGATGCGCGAACGCGGGAAGACCTGCGGACCCACGCGCAGCAGCATCACGTCGAGGCAGGACAGGAAGACCGCTTTCACCCGACGCACGACCCCTTCGATGGTTTGAGGCATAATACCGTGCGCCCGCCTCATTTACCCTACGCCCTCCCCATGGCCGACGATTCACTGTACATAGACACTCCTGCTGCGCTCGAAAGCCTGTGCGCCCGGCTCAAGGGCACACCTTGGCTCGCGGTGGACACGGAGTTCATGCGCGAGCGCAGCTACTATCCGGAACTCTGCCTGGTGCAGGTGGCGACGGACGACACGGTCGCCTGCATCGACCCTCTCGCCCTGCCTTCGCTCGCGCCGCTGCTCACCGTGCTCCTGGACATGGGCACGGTGAAGGTGCTGCACGCGGCGCGTCAGGATCTGGAGATCTTCTTCCACCTGACGGGCAAGGTGCCCCAGCCCGTGTTCGACACCCAGGTGGCGGCGCGCTTCCTCGGGCTCCCGGACCAGGCGGGCTACGGCGCCGTGGTGCAATCGCTGCTCGGCATCACCCTCGATAAGAGCCACGCACGCACCGACTGGGCGCGCCGCCCGCTGCCGCCTGCGGCGCTGGAATACGCGGCCGACGACGTGCGCCACCTGCGCACCCTCTACCACCGTATGCAGTCGGAACTCGCAGCGCGCGGGCGGGCCGGCTGGGCGGACCCGGAACTCAAGGCGCTCGCGGACGACAAGCTCTACCGCCCCGATCCCGACAGCGCCTGGAACCGCATCCGCGGCATCCAGCGCCTTAAGCCCAAGGCGCTGGCGCCGGCCAAGGCGCTGGCCGCCTGGCGCGAACGCACAGCCATGGCGGAGAACCGCCCGCGCCAATGGATCCTGAAGGACGAAGCCCTGCTGGGCCTCGCGTTGCATCCGCCCGCGGATCTCGCCGCCCTGGCGGCGGTGCGCGGCGTGGGGGAGAGCTTGACGAAGCGCCACGGCGTGGAACTGCTGAAGCTGCTGGGCGACGGCGGCGCGCCGGAGGAACGGCGCAAACCGGAGGCGCCGCTCGCCACGCGCCAGGAGGCGCTGGTGGACGCGCTGGTGGCCCTGGTGCGGCTCAAGGCCGCGGCGGGCCAGGTCAGTTCCGCGAGTCTCGCGACCCGTGCCGAACTGGAACGGCTGGTGCGCGGCGAGCGCGACCTGCCGGTGCTCAAGGACTGGCGTCTCGCCATGGCGGGACAATCGCTGTTGGATTTCCTGGCGGGCGGCCACGCCCTCACCGCCGTGGACGGCGGCCTCGAGGTGACGCGCCGCGACGCTTGAAGGCTACTTCTTCTTGCCCTTCTTGTGCCTCTTCTTGTCTTTCTTCTTGTCCTTCTTGTGCTTCTTCTTGTCCTTCTTCTTGTGCTTCTTCTTCTCGGACTTCTTCTTGGCCTTCTTCGGCGCGGGCTTCTTCACCCCCGGCTTGGCGGCGGGCTTCTTCGCGGCGGCGGCGGGCTTGGCGGCGAGCTTGCCGACCGGCGCCTTCGCGGAGGCCGGGGTCGCCTTCGGGGCGGCCAGAAGTTTGCCGGCCTTGACTGGCTTGGGCGGGGGCAGCGGTTTCACCGGCGGGATGACCTTGCGCAGGCCCTTGGCGATCGGGTCCAGCACCGCGATCATGCGCTTCACGATGTCCTTCACGTCGCCCACCGCGTCCACCGTCTCGATGCGGCCCTGGTCGCGGTAATAGCCGATGAGCGGTTTGGTCTGGGTGTCATAGACCCGTAGGCGGTTGCCGATGGTCTCTTCGTTGTCGTCCGCCCGGTGATGCAGGTGCCCGCCGCAGCGGTCGCACTGGTCTTCGAGGCGCGGCGGGTTAGTGTAGACGTTGTAGGCGGCGCCGCAGTTCTCGCAAGTGCGGCGCCCGGTGAGGCGCTGCATGAGGATGTCGAAATCCACTTCCATGAGGATGGCGGCGTCCAAGGGCTGTGCGATGTTGCGCAGCATGCCGTCCAGGGCCTGGGCCTGGGGGATGTTGCGCGGGAAGCCGTCCAGGATGAAGCCCTTCTTGGCGTCGGGGTTCTTCAGGCGCTCGCGGATGATGGCCAGCACCAGGTCGTCGGACACGAGCTGGCCCGCGTCCATGGCCGCCTTCGCCTGGAGCCCGAGCGGCGTGCCGGAAGCCAGGTTCGCGCGCAGCAGGTCCCCGGTGGAGACGTGCGGGATGCGGTATTTCTCTGCGAGCAGCTTGGCCTGGGTCCCCTTGCCGGAGCCGGGTGCGCCGAGTAGCACGATTCTCATGGCGTGTTCTCGTCTGGGATTCAGGTTATATGGGCCGGTCGTAAGGCCTTTCAAGGCCGGCCCCGCGGCCCCCAGGGCCTGCAAGGCATGCGTAACGTACAGGTTGGCCCCACAATCGTCAACGCAAGCCTTGGTATTGTTGGGCTCCCGAGGTCCGGCCGGGGACGGGTGCCGGGCAAGAAAAAGCCCCTATAAGGGGCTTTTTCACGTCAGGTTCGGCTCAATTGCAGGTCTTGGGATCGGGCAGGGGCTGGTGGCCCAGGGCCGCCGGACGCAGGGACAGGGGCACCCCCGCGTTGCCGG
>DATGHI010000151.1:0-2560 GCA_035308065.1 Gammaproteobacteria bacterium
ACCGCGTCCGCGCCCGGGTCGACGATGTCCAGGCGGAAACGCGACGCCAGCCGGCCCGCTAGCCGCACGTTCGCCTGCGTTCCCGGCAAGTACTCGTCAGGTTTGAAGTCGCGGGCGCGCAAGGTCTCGCCGTAGCGGTCCGTGAGCACCACCCGCAGCGTGGGCCAGGGCTGCGCGAAGGCGGCCCGGTTCATGAGGGAGCCGGTGATGGACAGGGCCCCGGGGGTGGCGGGGTCGGTGGTGACGTTGACCTCGCTCACCTCCCAGTCGGACACCGACGCGGCGGGCGGCAAGGGATCGCCGAGGGAGGCGTACAGCGCCTGCAGCGAGGGGCCGACCACGAGGTTCTGGCTCAAGGCCTCCCGGTCGGCGTTCACGAGCTGCAGCGCTAGCAGCAGGAACAGGAGCGCGATGCCGCTCCACCAGGCGGCGGTGTGGGCGGGGCGCCGCGGCTTGCGCGGGGGTGGTGCCGGCAGGTCTTCCGCCGGCACGAAGGACATCTGCGGCGGCGCTTTCGGTATCGTCTTAGCCGCGGGTAGCGGCGGCAGCTCAGGCGTCAGCGGCGGCGGCAGGGGTTTCTCTCTGGGTTCGTCCGGAAGTCCCGCGAACAGGTCTTCGATGGGCGGTACCTCGGAGGGCGCGGCCGTGATGGCAAGGGCTGGCTCCACTTTCTGTTCTGCATCCTGCTCCACAGAAAGCCCAGCCCCTACGTCCTGTAGGGGCGTTCGCAGCTCTCGCTGCTCACCCAGGTCAGGGGTGGTCTGCGATCCCACCTTGACCGCCTGCTCGGTCTCGGCGGGCTTCGACTTGGCCTTCCTTCCCCCGTCATCCAAAGCCGCGTAGGCATCGAATACCTGGTCGCACTTGCCGCAGCGCACCTGGCCGGCGGCGGCCTTGAGCTGCGCGGCGGTCACCTTGAACCGGGTATGGCAGTGCGTACAGACGGTGAACATTAAATGGCCCCTCTAAAAATGGCTCTTTTGTCCTTTGGCGGCGTTCCGCCCGGCCTCGGAATCCTCACGTACACCAAGAGTACGCTCCGGTTCCTCGGCCGTTCGCGCCTTGCCAAATAACAAAATCCCTCATTTTTAGAGGGGCCATTTAAATTCATCATGCCCGACGCAAGGCCTCGAGCCTCAACCAGCCTTCGCGGCGAGCGCGGGTGCCGAAGTCGAAGGCCGCGGCGTAGGCGCGCTTCAGGTCGTCTTCCTGGTCCTCAAGGATACCGGACAGCACCAGCACCCCGCCGGGCTTGAGGCGCCGGGCGAACAGCGGTTCCAGTTCCGTGAGTGGCCGGGCCAGGATGTTGGCGAGGATCACGTCCACCCGGATGTCCGGCAGCGCGGCCGGCGGACAGGCGCGGATCCGGTTCTCCACGTGGTTGCGCGCGGCATTCTCGTGGGTGGCGGTGAGCGCCTGGGGATCGTGGTCCACCGCCCAGACGCCTGTAGCGCCCAAGCGGGCGGCGGCGATGGCGAGGATGCCGGAGCCGCAACCATAGTCCAGCACCTCCTTGCCGGCCATGGCAGCGGAATCCAGCCATTCGAGGCAGAGGGCGGTGGTGGCGTGGGTGCCGGTGCCGAAGGCGAGACCCGGGTCGAGGATCAGGTTGACGGCCTGGGGATCCGGGGGCGTGAACGCGGTGGGGCAGACCCACAGGCGCCGGCCGAAGCGCATGGGTTTGAAGTCCTTGAGCCATTCGCGGCTCCAGTCCCGGTCCTCCAGGGGTTCCACCCGGTGGGCCGGGAGGTGCTTGAGGCCTAAGGCCGCCAGCAGTACCACCCGTATCGCGTCCACGTCCGCTGCGGCGGGGAAGAGACCCGTCACGCGGGTATCGGACCAGAGGGAGGGGTGCTCCGGATCGGGTTCGTAGAGGGGCTCGTCGCCCGCATCGTCCAGCGTCACGGACAGGGCGCCGGCCAAGAGCAAGGCTTCTTCAACCTTCTCGGCGTCCAGATTCTCCAGCGCCAACTTAAATTCAACCCAGCCCATTATTTTTCCCTGCGCGACGCACTTACGGACAGGAAATTAGAGATTTTGGCCTCTGGCTAGGCGCGGACGGCCGAGGAACCCGGAACGTACTCCGACTGTACGTGAGGATTCCAAGGCCGGATGCAACGCCGCTAGAGGGCAAAAGATCAATTTCCCCTCAGAGAGCCAGTTTCTTTTCGAGGTAATGGATATTCGTCCCACCTGCCATGAACGCCGAATCCGCGAACAGGTCCCGGTGCAACGGCACGTTGGTGGCGATGCCCTCCACGGCGATCTCCTGCAGTGCCGTGCTCATGCGCGCCATGGCCGAGGCCCGGTCGTCGCCGTAGGCGATGATCTTGCCGATGAGAGAGTCGTAGTTGGGCGGCACGCTGTAGCCCGAGTAGGCGTGGGAGTCCACGCGGATCCCCGGGCCGCCCGGCGGGTGCCAGCGCGTGATGAGGCCCGGCGAGGGGGTGAACTTGCGCGGGTCCTCGGCGTTGATGCGGCACTCGAACGCATGGCCGCGGAACTCGATGTCCTTCTGCTTCAGGGTGAAGGGCAGGCCGGCGGCGATCATCAGCTGCCA
>DATGHI010000152.1:0-2755 GCA_035308065.1 Gammaproteobacteria bacterium
GGGTTACCGTCCGCAGTTCTACTTCCGGACCACCGACGTGACCGGGTCTTGCGAACTGCCGAAGGGCACGGAGATGGTGATGCCGGGGGACAACATCAAGATGGTGGTGACCCTGATCAACCCGATCGCCATGGAAGACGGTCTGCGCTTCGCCATCCGCGAAGGCGGCAAGACCGTCGGCGCCGGCGTCGTCGCCAAGATACTCGAGTAAACAACCATGGCAAGCCAGACCATCCGCATCCGCCTCAAGGCCTTCGACTACCGTCTCATCGACAAGTCGGCGAAGGAGATCGTCGAGACCGCCAAGCGCACCGGCGCCCAGGTCCGCGGCCCCATCCCATTGCCGGTCAAGATGGAGCGCTTCACCATCCTGGTCTCCCCGCACGCCGACAAGGACGCGCGCGACCAGTATGAGCTACGCACCCATAAGCGCCTGATGGACATCGTGGACCCCACGGACAAGACCGTGGACGCCCTGATGAAGCTGGACCTGCCGGCCGGCGTCGATGTCCAGATCAAGCTGAACTGAGGTTTTAGGCCCCCTGGGGCCCAGACAGACCCCAACCCGGCCAGGGACAGGCACCTGGGCGGGCTGTTTTCAGGCCCCGGTCCTTAGGGCGCGGGGATAAAAGGGCTGGAAATAGCTCCTGTTCCCACTCCCCTTCTATTGCGAGGGAGTGGGGGGCTTGGGTATAATTCTCGGCTCACTGCGGCCCGTTGGGGTAACCCGGCGGGCCGTTGATTTGACAAGGTTTTTGCAGCATCGGCCAATCGCAGTCGGTGCGCTGAAACGAGGACAACGAGATGAGTATCGGCGTAATCGGCCGCAAGTGCGGCATGACCCGTGTTTTCTCCGAGGATGGTGCGTCCATCCCGGTGACCGTCATTCAAGTCGAGTCCAACCGCATCACCCAGGTGAAATCCGACGACGCGGACGGCTACCGTTCCGTGCAGGTGACCACCGGCGTACGTCGCGCGAAGCGCGTGACTAAGGCCATGGCCGGTCACTACGGCAAGGCCGCCACCGGCGCCGGCCGCCTGTCCCGCGAGTTCCGTCTCGCCAAGGACGAAGGCGCCGACTTCAAGGCCGGCAGCGAGATCAAGGCCGACATCTTCAAGCCTGGCCAGCTTGTGGACGTCACCGGAACCAGCATCGGCAAGGGCTTCCAGGGCACCATCAAGCGCCACCACTTCACCATGGGTGATGCCACCCACGGTAACTCACTATCCCATCGCGCCCCAGGCTCCATCGGCCAGCGTCAGACGCCGGGCCGCGTGTTCCCCGGCAAGAAGATGTCAGGGCACCTCGGCGCCAAGCGCCGCACTGCTCTCAATCTCACGGTGGTGCAGGTGGACGCGGAGAAGAACCTGTTGCTCGTCAAGGGCGCGGTCCCGGGTTCCGAGGGCGGCAACGTCATCGTGCGCCCCGCGGCGCGCGGTTAAGGAGGCGGCATGGAATTGCAGATGCACAAGACCGCCGGCAGCCAGTCCATCACCCTTTCGGACGCGGCCTTCGGCTACGAATTCAACGAATCCCTGGTGCACCAGGTGGTCACGGCCTTCATGGCCGGCAGCCGCGCTGGCACCAAGGCCCAGAAGACCCGCGCCATGGTGCGCGGCGGCGGCAAGAAGCCCCGTCCGCAGAAGGGTTCGGGCCAGGCGCGCGCCGGTTCGATACGCAGCCCCATATGGCGCGGCGGTGGCAAGACCTTCGCAGCGGTCCCCCGTGACCACAGCCAGAAGGTGAACCGCAAGATGTACCAGGGCGCGCTGCGCGCCATCGTCTCGGAGCTGGTGCGTCAGGACCGCGTGGTGGTGCTGCCCGAGTTCGGCGTCACCGCCCCCAAGACCAAGGAGCTCGTGACCAAGCTCAAGACGCTCGGTCTCGACAACGTGCTGATCGTCACGGAGAACGTGGACGAGAAGCTGTACCTGGCATCGCGCAACCTCCCGAACGTGGAAGTGCGCGACGCCACCGCGGTGGATCCGGTGAGCCTGATCGGTTTCGAGAAGGTGCTGTTCACCGTGCCGTCCATCCGCCGTCTCGAGGAGTGGCTGGCATGAACCCGAAGCAGGAAAGACTCATGAGCGTGCTGCTCGGGCCCCATGTGTCTGAGAAGGCCACCCGTGCCGGCGAGAAGCACAACCAGGTGGTGTTCCGCGTGCGCAAGGACGCGGACAAGACCGAGGTCCGCCAGGCCGTCGAGAAGCTGTTCGAAGTGAAGGTCGCGGACGTGCAGATCGTGAACGTGCGCGGCAAGCAGAAGCGCTTCGGCCAGATGCTCGGTTGGCGCAGCGATTGGAAGAAGGCCTATGTGCGCCTCGCGCCGGGCAGCGAGATCAACCTAGCCGGTGAGCAGGCCTAAGGGCCGCGCCGTTAAGGGAATATAGCCATGCCACTCATCAAAGCCAGACCGACCTCACCGGGACGCCGCGCCTTCGTCAAGGTCGTGACCCCGGGCCTGCACAAGGGCGGCCCCCTGACTGCGCTCACCGCGACCAAGAAGAGCCGCGGCGGCCGCAACAACGTCGGCCGCATCACCACCCGCCACCAGGGCGGTGGCCACAAGCAGCATTACCGCGTGATCGACTTCAAGCGCGACAAGGACGGCATCACCGGCATCATCGAGCGGCTCGAGTACGATCCGAACCGCACCAGTCATATCGCGCTCATCAAGTACCCGGACGGCGAGTGGCGCTACATTCTCGCGCCCAAGGGCGCCAAGCCCGGCGACGAGGTGCGCTCCGGCGCCGA
>DATGHI010000153.1:0-10213 GCA_035308065.1 Gammaproteobacteria bacterium
ATGCGCCACGGCGACGGTCACGCGGCCGAGCGCCTGGTGGTCGGCACGCCGCCAGCATCGCCGAAGTCGTAGATACGCAGCACATTGCGGTGGGTGATCTTGCGCGCCAGCCGGATCTCGCTCTTCATGGCGTCGAGCAGCATCGAGTCACGGCTGTCCTCGGACTTGATGGTCTTGATGGCCACCACCTCGTTGAGCTGCCGGTCGCGGGCCTTGTAGACCACCGCCATGCCGCCGGCGCCGAGCTCCGATAGGATCTCGTAGCGCCCGCCCAGCACCATGCCGGGCGAGAGCGCGGCGCGCATCCTGAGCACGCCGGTGTCTGCCAGGGGTTGGGTGCCGAGCCGGGTTTCGCCCTCCCCAGGCGAAGCCGTGAGCTGCGGAGAGGGCGGTTCAAGGCGCGTGAGGCCGCGACCGCTCACTGACCCGGTGAGATCGGAAGCCTTGACGCCGGGCACCGCCTCGGCCGCCTTGGCGAACTCGACGGTGCAGAGCAGCATACCCGACATGGCATCGGGCAGGAGCTCCTCCAGCTGCCGCACCGGCACGCCGAGGAGCGAGGCCGCGCCGCCGCCGGTCCATTCCACGGGCCCGGTGATGATCTGGCCAAGGGCCGCCGCCAGCGACAGGCGCTGGCCCTGGCTCGCGGCGGCCTGCAGCGTCTGGCCGGCGGCGAGCAGCGCCGCCTCGGCGCCGTCGAACACCAGGAATATGGTATTGCCGGCGGCCGCAGCCAGTCGGCCGCCGTGGATGCGCGCCGGCACCTCGATGTTGCGCAGCAACTGGTTGTAGGCCATGAGCGCCTTGTCGGGCATCACCAGGTTCGCATCCAGGGTGTCATGCAGGCGCACCGCCAGGAACGCCCCCCCCACGCTCTCCGGCGAGCTCGACATCACGCCGAAACCCGGCGTGTGTTCCACCAGGGCGTCCGGCTGGTATTTGGCGAGATCCGCCATGTAGTTCTCGATCTCGCTCTTCTCACGCAGGTCCGAGAGCAGGGAATCGAAAGCTTCCGTGAGCTGGGCGATCTCGCCGCCGCCTTGGGGCGTGAAGCGCTGCTGGAAGTCGCCGCGAGCGGCTGATTGGGCCGCCACCGCGAGCTCACGCAAGGGTTTGGCCAGCCGGTGTGACAGCCAATAGGAGAGTCCCACCGCGAACAGGGTGGCGATCAGCGCCGCCAGCACCTGGTCCAGGAGGATGGACCGGAAACCACCCATGGCCTGGTCGAAGGAAGTGAGGGTGAGCGCGACACCCCCGCCCATGGGCTCTGCATAGGCGAGCCAATGCTCGCCGCCGAGGCTGATGTCGAAGGCTCCAGTCGGCAACTCGTGCATGCCCGAAAGCGCGCCGTTCAGGGCGTCGAGCTTCTGCGGGTCGAGGGTCGAGCCGACGCTCTGGAACCTGCCGCCGGAAGTATCCAGCAGCACGAGTTCCGCCCCGCTCACCTGCTTCACGTCCTGCAGGAAGCCCTGGTCCACCTGCAGGGCCAGCACCAGGTAGCCGCCCAGTTCGTCGCGGTTGGCGAGCGGCGCCACCGCCACCTGGTAGGCGTGTCCGTCCCGGATCCAGTAGCCCGCCTCGGGCGCCTGCGACTGCATGGCCGAGGCCACCACCGGATCGGAAGCGAGGCTTTCATGGGGTGAGGCGGCGTTGCCGCTACGCGCCATGAGTGCACCGCTTGGGTCCAGCACCATGCCGAAATCGAAGCCGATCTCCGCCTGGCGTTCCGTGAGCAGGTCGGCGATGGAACGCACATCCACGGTGACGGCGCCGGTGAGGCTATCGCCGCCCGCCGCGGTGACGTAGCTCAGGAACGCGGGGTCCGTGCCGATGAGCTGCGACATGAGCTTTAACTGCTGGAAACGGAGCTTCTGGAAGTTCTGTTGCACCGCGCGGCTATGGGCCAGGCTGTCGTTCGCGGCGTTACCGGCGATGGCGTAGCCGCGGGTGTAGGTGACGAGCGCCGAGACGCCGAGGGCGAGCGCCACCAGCAGCGCCGAGGCGACGAAGATGCGCGCAGTGAAACTCAGGCGTTCGAGCATGCCGTCAGTACCCCGGATTGGCGTTCTTGTCGTAGGGCTTGCCGAACTTGTTGAAGTGCGCGGGCACACCGTTGCGCGTGAGCTTGAGCTGCACGCTCAGGGCGTCGACGGACAGTCCGGCCAGGTGCTGACGCCAGACTTCGCCGCGCGGGTTCCACACCGTGAGCTCGCCAGGACCCGGCGGAATGGAACCGAGATCGAAGGAACCGTCCTCGTGAACCGTGGTGAAATACGGGGTATCCAGCACCAGGATGTAGGCGAACATCTCGTGATGTACGTTGCAATAGACACGCACCAAGCCGGTATGGTCGAAGGTCTTGGTCTTGCCCGGACCAGTGCCATAGAGCCCCATGTCGAAATCGTTGGGCGACGAGGTCGAGAACACGTTGTGTAGGATCGGATCCGAATTCGCGAAGCGCACCGTGCTGCCGTCGGTGATGGCAAGCACGTGGGGCACGAAGGACTTGCCGCGCATGGTTATGGTGAGATCGCCGCCGAGGGGGCGCACGCGCACCTCGGAGTCGGGCTTGTAGAACACCACCGTGTCCGTAAGATCGGCGAGCGATGACTGGATATCGCCGCTCACCAGACTCACCTGGCCGTGCAGCCCGGCGGCCGAGGCGGCGCTGGACACCACGATGCCCGCCAGGAACAAAGCCCCCACCCGGATGATTCCCATCGGTCCCACCCAAATCCCTTGTGCTGCGGCTCTAACGCCGCGTTTGCCGTTTAGATTAGCCAGTTGTCTAAGGAATAGCCAACCATCCTCAAGCACCCACGTTGGCACGGAGTTCTTACAGGGATATCACAGGAATACGCGGTGCGGATGGAATAACTCAGCCCCGGTGATGCGTTTATATTGATTTGTCGGGGACTGCGAGAGGAGTTCATGGTAACCCCCTAGCTTCGAATCTTCTAATTATCCCGCCCGAAGGGGCGAGACGCATAGCGTCGAGCGGGCGACCATGGATGGTCGCCTTGGGCCGAAAGCGTAGCAGGGCTCGCGGCGCAGCCGCGAGCGCCGCACAGGGATGTGCGGCTGGACTGTTTGCGAAGCCAGGAGGCGCAGCAAACAGCGCAGCTTTCGGGAACCCGAAGGGTTCGAATCCCGTTTCTGAACTCGCCAATAAAAAACCCTCCGTTCTTCGCGGAGGGTTTTTTATTGGCGCGCCCGAAGGGATTCGAACCCCTGACCTTGTGCGCCGGAGGCACACGCTCTATCCAGCTGAGCTACGGGCGCTTTGCGGGGGCGGAAGGATACCCCTAAGCCGGGAGGGCGTCCAAC
This sequence comes from Gammaproteobacteria bacterium, assembly GCA_035308065.1. Classification (GTDB taxonomy): domain Bacteria; phylum Pseudomonadota; class Gammaproteobacteria; order Natronospirales; family REEB76; genus DASUBN01. The sequence continues at coordinate 3,328 of DATGHI010000153.1, forward strand.
CCGCGCCGGGGTCGGTATCCGTCCCCAACCCAAACCTTATATAATCCCCCGCCACGCGCACCCTCAGGGAATCCAGCCATGGCTGCGGACAAAGATAAAGAGCATCAAGACAAGCACGACCAGCATTTCTACGACACCTTCCTGCTGGTGCTGGGCATCCTGGTGGCCTTCGCCGTGGGCATGTACTACCTCGCCAACCACATCGCCGACGCCACCCCCGCGGCCAACGAGAAGGGTAGCGCCACCGAGGAACAGCTCATCGACCAGCGCCTCGCGCCCATGAGCGACGTGCAGATCTCCGGCGACGCCAAGAGCCAGATGGCCGCATCCGCGCCCGCCGCCGCTGCCTCGGGCGGCGCTCCCAAGACTGGCAAGGAGCTCTGGGACGGCACCTGCTCCGCCTGCCACGGCACCGGTGTGCTCGGCGCTCCTAAGATGGGCGACAAGGCTGCGTGGGCACCGCGTATCGCCAAGGGCATGGACGTGCTGAAGCAGCATGCGCTGCACGGCTTCAACCAGATGCCGGCCCACGGCGGCAACATGTCCTTGAGCGATGATGACGTGGTCAAGGCGCTCGAATACATGGTGAGCCAAAGCAAGTAAGTTTCGGGGCCCGCATCGAGTCAAATCTACAAAGCCCTCTCCATCGAGAGGGCTTTTTACTTGAGGGGATCGCCATGAAGTCACTGAGAACGCTTCTACTCTCGACTCTCGCCATAATCGGAAGCGATATCGCCTCGGCCGGTAATGTCATCCAGACCGTCGAGTTCCCCGGGCTCACGCCCCAGGTTCTCTACGACGCCTATCTTTCCTCCAAGCAACACGCAGCCATGACCGGCATGCCGGCGACCTACTACCGGCCTTCCACCCAGTCGGAGGTGGCGATTGGACAGGAGGGTGACGAATTCCGCGGCTTCGGCATGACCGGCTCAGATGGCAAGTTCCATTACCTGATCGGCGGCACCCTGCTGCGGCTGGTGCCGGGTCGCGAGATCGTCATGACCTGGAAGGCACTCGCCTGGGGACCGCGCACTCGTTCCCCCGACTGCATTTTAGTCCTGACTTTTGCCAACACCCCGGTTGGCGCCGAGATACGGCTGGTGCAGGTGAACGTGCCGGATTTCCCGGACCTGAGCGATGCCAAGGCGTCGGCGAACGGCGAGGCGCCCACCGAGACCGACCAAGTCAACACCAATTGGTATTTCAGGTATTGGGAGCCGATGCGCAAGTACTTCGCAGCCACGGCGAAACCCGCGGCCCCGTGAGCGTGCGGATCCCGTGACTCAGGATTCGGAGAGCAGTCCCCGCAGGGAATCGATGTAGGACTGGCCGCGGGCCTGCCGTTCCTCGGATGTGGAGGGCGGTGCTGTGGCATCGGAGAAAAGGTCATCGGGAGGCAGTTCGTTGAGGAAGCGGCTCGGTACGCAAGCGAGATCCTCGCCGTACTTGCGGCGCTTGTCGGCGTAGCTGAGCGTCAAGGTCTGGCGTGCGCGGGTGATGCCCACGTAGCACAGCCGCCGCTCCTCCTCCAGACTCTCGCCCTCGAGACTGTTGCGGTGCGGCAGGATCTCCTCCTCCATACCCACCAGGAACACGTGGGGGAACTCGAGGCCCTTGGCGGCGTGCAGGGTCATGAGCTGCACCGCGTCGCCGTCCTTGTCGCCCGCATTGCGGTCCAACATGTCCATAAGCGCGAGCCGCGCCAGCGTATCCGCCAGCGTCCCAGCCTCGCCGCCTGTAGGCTTCCCGAGCCAGGTCACGAACTCCTGCACGTTCTCCCACTTGCGTTCGGCGGTGGCGAGATTCCGGGCGCTGTCCTGGAGCCAGCCTTCGTAGGCGATGTCCTCCAGCATCTGCTTCACCACCTCCGCCGCGGGCTCGCTATCCGCCCGCTCGGCGGTCTTGGACACCCAGACGGCGAACTCGTGGAGTTTCTCAGCGCCCCGTTCCGGTAACTCCGCATTCAGTCCCGCATCGAAGCAGGCGGAGAACAGGGACAGATGCCGCGTGCCTGCATAGCACCCCAATCTCTCCAGCGTTACCGGACCCAGTTCCCGCCGCGGCAGGTTCACGATGCGCAGGAAAGCGGAATCATCATCCGGGTTCACCAAGAGACGCAGGTAGGCGACTAGGTCGCGTACCTCACCGCGGTCGAAGAAGGATGTGCCGCCTGAAAGTTCGTACGGCAGCTTCTGTTCCCTAAGGGCTTTTTCGAACAGCCGTGACTGATGGTTGCTGCGGTAGAGGATGGCGAAGTCGCCGTTGCGGGTCTTGTACTTCAGCTTGTGGGCGACGATCTCCGTCACCACCCGCTCCGCCTCAGCCTGCGCATCGGCACAGGCTACGAGCCGCACCGGCTCGCCCTCGCCCAACTCGCTCCAGAGCTTCTTCTCGAAGAGATGGGGATTGTGGCCGATGAGCGCGTTGGCCACCCGCAAGATGCGGCGGGTGGAGCGGTAGTTCTGCTGCAGTTTCACAACCTTCAAGTCGGGGAAGTCGTCTTTCAGCAGCGACAGGTTCTTGGGCTCGGCGCCGCGCCAGGAGTAGATGGACTGGTCATCGTCGCCCACCGCCGTGAAGGCGGCGCGCACGCCGGCCAGGAGCTTCAGCAGCCGGTACTGGGCGGCGTTGGTGTCCTGATACTCGTCCACCAGCAGGTAACGCAACCGGCCCTGCCATTTGTCGCGGGCTTCCGCGTCGCCCTCCAGGAGGTGCACGGGCTTCGAGATCAGGTCGTCGAAGTCCATGGCGTTGTAGGCCTGGAGGTTGCGCTGGTAATCCAGGTACAGCCGCGCATGGCGGCGCTCGCTGTCGTCGGCAGCCTTCTGCACCGCCTGTTCCGGCGTCAAGAGGCCGCTCTTCCAGGCGGAGATCTGCCACTGGGCGCGCTCCAGGACCTCGGCCTTCTCGGCCCGCTCCACCTTCAGCAGTTCCCGCAATAGCGTGAGGCTGTCTTCAGCATCGAACAGGGTGAAGCCGCGCCGGTAGCCGATGCGGGCGTGTTCCTCCCGCAGGATGCGCATCCCCAGGGTATGGAAGGTGGAGACCGTGAGGCCCTGGGAGCGTTCGTCGGAGAGCAGCTCCCCCACACGGGCCTTCATCTCCCGGGCGGCCTTGTTGGTGAAGGTGATGGCGGCGATGTTCGTGGGTGCGATGCCGCGCTCGCCCACCATGTAGGCGATCTTGCGGGTGATGACCCGGGTCTTGCCGCTGCCGGCGCCGGCCAGCACCAGCAGGGGACCGTCCAGGTATTCTACGGCGGCACGCTGGGAGGGATTGAGACGATCTAGGGGAGAAGGGCGCGCCATATGAGTATTGTAAGGGCGCACACCGAGGCCGACTGGAGAATATTTTCAGACAGGAGGATTGTGACGGTAGCGATTTTCCGCTATCCAGCCCTGCTTGCCATCACGCTCCAGTTTCTTGAGCGCGTTCTCCAGCTTGAGCGCTTCGCTTTTGGTGACGCAGTCGCGGGCCGCCACGATGCGTTTCGGCTTGTCCATACGCATGAACTTGGCGCCCTTGCCCCCGACGTGCAGCCGGAAGCGCTTCTCCAGATCGTTGGTGACGCCCGTATACCAGGCGCCGCTCTCGCATTCGACGACATAGACGCACCAATCCCCGGACACATCCGCCTCCCCCAAAAGGACTGGCCGCGCACCCCCAAAGGATGCGCGGCCAGATTACTACAGTGCCAGGTTACTTGTGGCTGGAGTCGATGAACTTGGCCACGTTGTCGTGCAGCATCTTCAGGCTGTCTAGATTGACGTACACCATGTGTCCGGCTGGGTAGAAGGCGTAGGAGATGTTGCTCTGCAGCTTGTCCGGCATGGGCAGATGGTGCATCACGTATACCGCCGAGTAATACGGAGTCGCCAGGTCGTAGTAACCCGCGTTAAGCATCACCTTCATATCCGGGTTCTGGATCATGGCCGCCGCCAGATCCGGCATCACGTTGGTGCCGAAGGGCAGTGGGAACGGAGCCCCCGGCGGCTGGTGCTTGAAGTCCCAGGCGTTGCCGATATCGCCGCTCACCGGCAGGTAGGTCATGTCCTGCCCGAACTTGAGCTGGGTACGCACATAGTCGTTGAACAGCGACACGATGGGCGAGCCGATGGAAGCCGACTGCGGATCGTAATTGGCGTTCTCGGACAGGGGGTCCAGCACCGGTCCGGAATAGCGGGTGTCGAAGCGGCCCGCCACCTCATCTGAGCCGTTCAGGAGTTCCTGCTCGAACTGCGGACCGATGACGCGCAGGTCTGCCTTCACCCAGTAATCGGCGGGAAGGCCAGTGTAGTTGTGCAGCTGCTCGGCAATCTTCTGCTTGTCGGCAGCGGAAAGTTCCGAACCCTTGCCGAGGGCCGTGAGGTAATCGCCCATGGCGAAACCCTCCACCTCACGCAGGAAGGCCTGCATGTCGGAAGGCTGAGTGGGCAGCTTGTGGTGGTAGTAGGCGGCCGCGGCATAGGTGGGCAGCATCACCGCATAGGGCAGGTCCACGCCCGGGTTGATGTTCGGGAAGTCGGCGTTGAGATCGAAATTCAGGATGGCCGACAGCAGGATCACCCCGTTGAGATCGATCGAATCGTTGACGAGATCATTCGCCAGTACCGCCGAGCGCGGCGTGCCGTAGCTTTCGCCGAAGAGGTAGCGCGGCGAGTTCCAGCGGCTGTTCTTGGTGAGGAAGCGCTTGATGAACTGCGTGAAGGCTTTGCCGTCCTGGTCCACACCGTAGAAGTCCTTCGGGTCGCCCTTGCCGCCGGCATCCTTGTCCAGGATCTTGCCGAAGCCCGTACCTGGCGCATCCACGAACACCAGGTCGGTGGCGTCCATGAGGCTGTACTCGTTGTTCACGAGCTGGTAGCCGGGGGAAGCGGTATGCACCGCGTCACCCACTACCGCGCGCCTCGGGCCGAAGGAGGCCATATGCAGCCAGATGGTGGAGGAACCCGGGCCGCCGTTGTAGATGAACATGATGGGGCGGCTGGCGGCATCCTTGCTGTTGGCGGTGTAGGCCACGTAGGACATCTCCGCGGTGGGCTCGTCCTTGTCGTTGCGGAGTACCAAGAGGCCCGCCGTGGCGGAATAAGCGATGCTCTTGCCGCCCACGGTGACGGAACCCTGGGTGATGGATTGCTGGTCGTTGATGGGTGCAGCCGCGGCGGGAGCAGCTGGCTTGGCGTCATCCGCCAGAACGGGGACGCTTAAAACCAGGCCAAGCGCCAATGCGCAGGCGGTGGATAGTCGAATCATGGGAATGCTCCTTTTGGAATATGAATTTTTTGTTACAAAAATGTCGGATTCTTGAGGTCTGACGCCATTGGACCGCGACGGTGCGACCGGGTTCCCGTCTGTATCCTGGCTATCCGCTAGGTGCAGCAGCTTACGCGCTGGCTTTGTGTCGATCGAGGACGCGATAGCCCACCGCTTCCGCCACATGAACGCTCATGACGTTCTCGCTGCCAGCGAGATCGGCGATGGTGCGGGCGACCTTCAATATCCGGTGGTAGGCGCGGGCCGAGAGCCCGAGCTGTTCCATGGCCCGTTCCAGCAACTGCTGACCCGCTGCGTCAGGTTTGCAATGCTTGTTGATCTCCCGGGTGGTGAGGCGCGCATTGGGTTTGTTGCTGCGCGCGAGCTGCCGCTCCCGGGCGGTGTCCACCCGTGCCGCCACCGCGCTGCTGGTCTCCCCGTCCGGCGGCGTGTCGGGCCGCAAGGCCTCGCGTGCCACTCGCGGCGCCTCCACGTGCAGATCGATGCGGTCCAACAAGGGCCCCGAGATGCGAGCGCGGTAGCGCTGCACCTGGTCGGCACTGCAGTGGCAGCGTCCGGAAGCATCGCCGAGATGATGACACCCGTTACATGACACCCAGTGACAGTCACGTATTCCACTGCATTTATGTAGAAATTCAATTTCTATCAAATGTCCATAGTTTTTTTGAGAAGGTGGTGACAAATCCACCGGTTTTGTCCATAGGCGCATACCCAGCTGGCTCTCACGTCGTTCCGCTACGAGATCCACCAGCGTGAGCAGGCCGAAGCGGCGTTACATTTGTTTGAGGTTGTTGCGCCCTTAGTCGCTGGTTTTCGGCGACCACTTCCAGAATGGTCGCTTCGGCATCCACCAGTCTTGACAGGGCATCGTCACGTTGAGCACGCAATGCGGCGTTCTGCTCTTTAAGGTCCCGATTTCGCGAGCGCCGAGCCAAAGCAATCTGCCTCGGCGATTTCGCACTGGAGTTATCGCGATTCGCTTCTATCCATTCCTGGATCTCCGCTACGAGGCGTGGATAGCGCTTAGGACGCAAGGCCGATGGATCTACCCCTGCCTCCTTGGCGACGTTGTTTTGAGTCACCCTAGTGCCTTTGGGAAGATGTATAGGTCTGCCGCATTTCAGCCTGTCAAATGCCTCGCGGAACCTCTTCTCAGCCCGTCCCATGGGGCCTGGGTCAAACGGTATCGATGACATTGAGCGCTCGCTCCGTGGATTCGATTTGTGCTTGCAGGGAGTCGCTTAATGCAGATCCAGGCTCCGCCTCAGCTTTCTTGGCCACAGCAATGTCGTGCAGTGCAACAACGACGGGTCTCTTCTCCCTATCAAGAAGGAGATCTTCACAGGGTTTCCTCGATCCGAATCCCATGCAACCACTTACATTGCTGATACCGCCTAGCTTGCAGGGCAAACCGAGTTTGGCGCAGCCTCCAAGGAAATTTTCACGGTAACTAATGTGGCCTGCTTCAGCGGCTCTAAGCACACCTTGATGATCCTTTTCCGTAATGCTAATGATAATCTGCGCCTTTCGTTTGTCACCATAGGGCGATACAAATTTCTCAGACCGTAGGCCCTGAAACTCGCGAACAAGTGTTTGGTACATCTCCCTCAGA
>DATGHI010000154.1:0-2831 GCA_035308065.1 Gammaproteobacteria bacterium
CGGTCGGCGGCCTGGTAGGTGGGGATGCCATCGCGCTCGGCCACCTTGAAGATGTTGCCCATGATCTCGTAGATGCCAGTGACCATGCGGTTGGCCCGCTCCCGGTCGTAGCCCTGCAACTCGATGGACACGTTCATCAGACCGCCCGCGTTGATGGCATAGTCTGGGGCGTAGAGGATGCCCTTCTTGTGCAGCACGTCGCCGCACTCGTTGGTGGCGAGCTGGTTGTTGGCGGCGCCCGCCACGATCTCGAACTTGAACTGGGGGATGGTCTTCTCGTTCACCGTGGCGCCGAGCGCGCAGGGCACGTAGACCTTCGCGTCCACCTTGGTGATGTCGTCCATGGCCACCGCCTCGGCGCCGAGCTTCACGCATTCCTCCACGCGGTCCTTGTGCATGTCGGTGACGAACACCTTGGCGCCCGCGTCGCGCAGGTGCTTGACCACGTGGAAGCCCACGTGACCCAGGCCCTGCACCGCGTAGCTCACCTTGCCCAGGTCGGTGTGGCCGTACTTCTTCATGAGGCAGGCCTTGATGCCCTGGATCACGCCGAAGGCGGTGAACGGCGAGGGGTCGCCGCTGCCGCCGTGCACCGGGTGCACGCCGGTGACGTAGTCCGTCTCCATGAAGATGTAATCCATGTCGGCGATGCTGGTATTCACGTCCTCGGCGGTGATGTAGCGCCCGCCCAACGACTGCACGAAGCGGCCGAAGGCGCGGAACAGGGCCTCGGATTTCTGCGAGGGATCGCCGATGATCACGGCCTTGCCGCCGCCGAGGTTGAGCCCCGAGACCGCGGCCTTGTAGGTCATGCCCTTGGAGAGCCGGAGCACGTCGGTGATCGCCTCGTCCTCGTTCTTGTAGGGCCACATGCGGCAGCCGCCGAGGGCGGGGCCGAGCACGGTGTTGTGGATGGCCACCACGGCCTGGAGGCCGGATTCCTTGTGCTGGAAGAACACAACTTCTTCATGCCCCATCTTCTCGAGGGTGGCGAACAGTTCCATGGAATCCTCCTGGACGGGATGACCTGACGGTGACGGATCGATCCGGAGGGCGGCTATGGGGTCAAACCCTGATTTGCCGCGCTAAATTCCGGACCGCCATAAAAAATCTGCCTCCGGGGGTCCGAAGGCGCGCGGATTATACCCCCGCGGCAAATGGAGCGGGAGTGATGACGGTCGCGGGGCTGCCAATCGGGGCGGGCCGCAGGCACGCCGGTTTTGACCGGTTCCCGGCTAGGGGCATTAGCCCCTTATAATGTTGGGGTATCCCGGTATTTAAGTCCCAGCCACTCCGGAAAACGATGGATTTTGTTTCCTGGCAAGGCGCGGGAGGCGAGCAACCGGAGCGTACTCCGATCGTACGTGAGGATTGTGAGCCGGACCGCAACGCCGCCAGGGAACAAAAGACGCGTTTTTGAACCTTCGCGAGGACTGAGTGAATACTAGCCCCGACAAGATGGAAGCCGGTCTGGCAACGGCGCAGACCCCGCTGCGGTTCGTCACCGCGGCTTCCTTGTTCGACGGCCACGACGCGGCCATCAACATCATGCGCCGGCTCATCCAGAGCCAGGGCGCCGAGGTGGTGCACCTGGGGCACAACCGCGCGGTGGAGGACGTGGTGCGCGCCGCCCTGCAGGAGGACGCGGACGGCATCGCCGTCAGCTCCTACCAGGGCGGCCACATGGAATACTTCAAGTACATGGTGGACATGCTGAAGGAGCGCGGCGCCGGCCACATCCGCGTGTTCGGCGGCGGCGGCGGCACCATCACGCCCGAGGAGATCACCGAACTCCAGGGCTACGGCGTGGAGCGCATCTACCACCCCAACGACGGCATGCACATGGGCCTCGTCCACATGATCGAGGACGTGGTGAAACGCACCTCGGAGCACCGCCGCACCACCGAGCGCCCCGCCAAGGTCCAGCTCGACGACGAGATCTCCATCGGCAAGATGCTCTCGGCCATCGAGGAGGGCGCGGTCAGCGAGACCGAGCTCGCCAAGCTCCGCAAGGAATGGGACCTGGCCGGGAAGAAGACCCCGGTCATCGGCATCACCGGCACCGGCGGCGCCGGCAAGTCCTCGGTGGTGGATGAACTGCTGCTGCGTTTCCTGGCGGCCTTCCCGGAGATGCGCATCGCCGTCCTGGCGGTGGACCCCACGCGCCGGCGCACCGGCGGCGCGCTCCTGGGCGACCGCATCCGCATGAACGCCCTGCGCTCCAAGCGCGTCTTCATGCGCTCCATGGCCACCCGCCGCCAGAACGCGGCCGTCTCCGTGATGCTCCACGACTGCGTGGGTTTCCTCCGGGGCCAGGGCTACGACCTCGTGATCGTGGAGACCGCCGGCATCGGCCAGTCCGATTCCGAGATCGTGGATCTCGTGGATTTCCCGGTCTACGTCATGACCAGCGACTACGGCGCTGCGAGCCAGCTCGAGAAGATCGACATGCTGGACTACGCGGAGCTGGTGGTGCTCAACAAGTTCGACCGCCGCGGCGCCGAGGATGCGCTGCGGGACGTGCGCAAGCAGTGGAAGCGCAACCGCACCGCCTTCAAGACGCCGGACGAAGAGGTGCCGGTCTATCCCACCATCGCGAGTCAGTTCAACGACCCCGGCATCACCTGGATGTTCGCGAACCTGTGCCGGCTCTTGCGCGCCAAGCTCAAGCTCGACGAAGCCAAGTTCACGCCCAAGCTCGACACCTCCCTCAAGGAACCCCGGGCCACGGTGCTCATCCCCGGCGCCCGCGTCCGCTACCTCGCGGAGATCGCGGAGCAGGGCCGCGGCATCAACGGCGGCATCGACCGGCAGGCCCACGCGGCCGGCCG
>DATGHI010000155.1:0-2234 GCA_035308065.1 Gammaproteobacteria bacterium
AGCGTCAAGCTCAGCGAATTCGAGAAGCGCATCAACCTGGTGGTGAAGGAATCGAAGGACGCCCTGAGCTACGTGCACGACGGCATCGTGCTCTCCGCCAACCCCGCCTTCCTGGAGCTGTTCGGCTACAAGGAAAGCGGCGAAATCGAAGGCACACCGATACTCGAACTGTTCGAGAGTGAATCCCAGATTGCCATGAAGGAAGCCCTGCGGCTCGTGGGCAAAGGCCAGTCCGCCGAGCCGCTCACCGTGAAGGCGCGGCACACGGACGGCAAGGTGTTCAAATCCACGCTCGAGTTCGCCAAGGTGGAGGTGGACGGCGAAGCCGCCATCGCCATCTCCATCCGTAACGACCAGGACGCCAAGGAAGCGCTGGCCAAGAAACATCAGGCCCAGGAGCTGGCGGTCAAGGTTCATGCCAAGGCCCAGGAGAAGGCGGAGACGTTCAACCAGCAGATCGACGAGCTCAACCAGCAGGTGGAGCAGCTCACCCAGAAGCTCGCCGCAAGCGTGCAGCAGCTAACCACCTACCGCAACCTGGACCTGTTCACCGGCCTGCAGAACCGCAACCATTTCCTCGAAGTGCTCACCCAGGCCATGCAGCAGCCGCCCAAGCAGGGTGTGCGCGCCATGGTGATCATCAAACCGGACAAGTTCACCGCGGTCGCCGAAAAGGTGGGTGTGTTGGCGAGCGACAACATCATCAAGGCCCTGGCCGACATGATCCGCGCGGGCAGCACCAAGGAGGACCAGCTGGCGCGTTTCGGTGGCACCGTGTTCATGGCGCTGGTGGTACGCGCCAAGATCAAGGACGTGGCGGATTGGGCCGAGCGGCTGCGCGCCGGGGCTGCGAGCCAAATCTTCCAGGCCGGTGGCAGGTCCACCAACCTCACCATCAGCATCTCCTACGTGGAGATGGACGCCTCCCGCACCAACATCGAGAAACTGCTGGAGGATGCGGAGACTGCGCACCGCAACGCCCTGCAAACAGGCGGCAATAAGGTGGTGGGCTGGACGCCACCCACGGTTGATGCGCAGGGCCGGGTCACCGACACCGAGTGGCAACGCCGCATCACCGAGGGCCTGAAGAGCAGCCGCTTCCTGCTCGCCTTCCAGCCGGTGGCGAGCCTGACCGGCGAGCCCACCGACCTGCACGACGTGCTGGTGCGCATGCGCGGCGACAAGGACGAGGAAGTACCGCCTAAGGACTTCCTGCCGGCCGCCGAGCGCATCAACATGATGACCGCCATCGACCGCTGGATCCTGGAGAACGCAGCGCGCGTGCTCCATGAGCGCGCCAAGCAGGGCCACAAGAGCAGCCTGTTCGTACGCCTCTCGGACCAGTCGCTCACCGACAAGGGGATCCTGTCCTGGATCGAGAAGCTGCTGGCGAACCTCACGGGCATACTGCCAGGACACCTGATCTTCGAGATCCCGGAGAAATCCGCCGAGAAGTATCTGACCGATACCAGCGCCTTCGCCGAGGGCGTGAAGAAATTGAAGTGCGGCTTCGCCCTGGAGCACTTCGGCATCGGCCACAATCCGCTGCATACCCTCGAGCTCATCAAGGGCGTCGATTACCTCAAGATCGACGGCTCCATCAGCGCGGTGCTGGCCACCGACCCGCGCAAAGGCGAGATAGTGAAGAGCTACGTGGAAAAAGCCCAGGAGCTGAAGATCAAGACCGTGGCGGAGCGGGTGGAAAAACCCGAGACCATGGCGATGCTCTATACCCTCGGCATCGAGTACATCCAGGGCAATATCGTGCAGGAAGCCGAGGTGGTCATGTCAGATACACGAGCTCCTCTCTGAAGAACCGCATATAACACGCCGATACGGCGTTGCGGCCTCCCTCGCAATCCTCACGTACAATCGGAGTATGCTCCGCCCGATGAGTCATCGGGCCTCGGTCGCCCGCGCCTTGTCTCTGCGTGTTATCTGCGGTTCTATGGCTGTTTGGAGGACTTGCCTGGCCAACGGGATTCCGGATAGATCGCGTCGACGGTGCGGTAGCCCCGCGGCAGCTTGAGGCCCTTGCGGCCCCGGTCGCCCAGGTATTCCCGCAACTCCTTGGCCGTCAGGGTCATGTGCCGCTGTCCCGAGACGATCACCAAGCCCTCGTCCGCGGGCACCGAGGTCACCGCCGCCATGTACTGCTCGCGGCTCGCGTGCTTCTTGGTGGAGATGCCCATGATCTTGTTGCCCTTGCCCCGGGCCAGTTCCGGCAGGTTCTT
>DATGHI010000156.1:0-21504 GCA_035308065.1 Gammaproteobacteria bacterium
TCGCCCAGGCCGCAACCGTGGTAGCGCACCAAGTGCGCCGGCAACTGGGTCACCACATCGGCGGGAATCTCCACCGTGCAGGAGTCGCCAAACCCGGTGTTCACGCCGTAGACCATGCGCCCGGAGGCGATGGCCTCCGCCAATACCTTGGCGCCGCGCTCGATGCGACCGCGGAACGCGGTGCCGGTTTCGAGCCGGAGCGCCGCGCCCCGGGAGACCTCGCAGACTTCTTCGATGCTGAGTCGCCGGCCGCCGACGACGACGGTCTTCCCGGACGCTTGGGGGGCCATGTTGCGCATCGGACTCGGGGGTTCCCTGAAGGTTCGTTAGCGGGAGGCCGGGGGAGCGGTTCCGGCGGCCCAGAAATCGTAGAAGTTGTACCACTGTAACGGAAAACGGGCGGCATAATCCGCCAGTCGGGCCGCGTAGCGCCCGGCCCAGGCCGCGGCGGCTTCATTCCGGCCCTGGCGCGGCAGGTGGATATGTTCCGCGAAGGCTTCCAGGTGCAGGGTGTAGCCCTGCCGGCCGCGGGTGCAGAAGAACAGATAGACCGGGCATTCCAGCACGTGGGCGAGGACGTAGGGCCCGACAGCGAACGGCGCCGGACGCCCCAGGAACTCCGCCCACACTACCGGGCTCGCCGCGGTCACCGGCGTGCGGTCGCCGACGATAACCACCACCTCGCCGGCGGCGATCTTCTCGCGCAGCATCAGCGCCGTGTCGGGGCCGATCTGCTGCACGTAGATGAGCCTCAGGTTGTACGCCTCGCTGGTCTCCTCCAGCATCGCGGTGACCTTCTGTGCGTTGCTGGTGTAGACGAGCGCGTTGACCTTGAGGCCCGGGATGAGCGTGGACATGGCGCGCGCCAGTTCCAGGTTGCCCAAGTGAGCGCTCAACAGCAGCACGCCGCGCCCGCCCGCCACCGCCCGCATCAGCGTCTCCTTATCCGGCATCTCCACACGGATGCGCCCCGGCGCATACCAGGCCGCCACCTTGTCCAGGATCGAGAGGGAGAACTGCATGAACTGGCGGAAGCTGTTGCTGAGCGTCGGCGCTACGCCGGCGGCCGCCAGGAACTGGCGTGAGGCACGGCGCGCGCGGGGGTGGGTGAGGAAGAAGTACAGCGTGACTGGGTAGAGGATGGCGTAGCCGACGTAGCGGCCGAGCAAGCGGTCCATGAAGCCGATGAAACGCAGGCCGGAGAGACTGCCGCGCTCGCCGATGTGAGCCCAGTGCTGCGGGCGATCGCGCGTCAGGTTGCGGCGGATGAGCATCGGTGCGCGCGGCAGCATGCCGAGGAACAGGCGCAGGTGCAGCCAAGCCATGCGCGCGTTGTCGCGCAGCATGCGGAAATGCGATAGCCCGTCCTCCGGATAGCGCACCTGCGTGGGCAGGAACAGGCTCTCGGTGCCGGCCCAATAGAGGCGCGTCATGATGTCAGTGTCGAAGTCCATTCGCGGGCCGATGTGCACCCGCCCCATGAGTGCGAGCGTGGGCTCGAGGGGATAGACCCGGTAGCCGCACATGCTGTCCTTGAGGCGTGTCGACAGGGTGTCGAGCCAGATGAGTCCGTGGGTGAGATAGCGTCCGTAGAAACGCACCGCCGGGACCGATTCGTCGTAGCGGGGAACGCCGGAGACGAGGGTCCCGGGATGCTCCTTAGCCAGCGCCAGCATGGCGGGGATGTCCGCCGTGTCGTGCTGGCCGTCGGCGTCGATCTGGAGTGCGTGGGTGAAATACCGTTCACCGGCGCGGGCGAAACCCGCCATGACTGCTACACCCTTGCCGCGGTTTTCCGTTTGGGTGAGGCACTCCACTTCCCGGTCCGTAGCCAGTTGCGCCAGCGCCACCTTGGTCGCGGCGTCGCTGCCGTCGTCCACCAGGATGACTGGCAAGTGTTGGGCGCGCAATGCCGCGACGATGCGCTTGAGGGACGCATGGTGGTTGTACACGGGGATCACCGCGCAGGGCCTGAAATTCACGCGCCGTTTCCGAAGTTCAAAGTGCCGCTGGAGTAGCTCGTCTGCGCGTCGCAGTATTCGTAGCGGAGCTTCCGCGCCCGGAGGTCGGGCTTGAGGTGCAGCGTCAGGCGTGCCCCGGGCAGGATCGGGCGCCGGAACTTGATCTGGTCGAGAGAACTCACCGCAGGCCCGAGGCCGTGGAGCGTTCCCGCGTAATGCACCGCCCAGCCTATCTGCACCACTCCCGGCAGGATGGCGAACACCGGGAAGTGGCCCTCGAACCAGGGGTTGTCCTCCGGCACCTCGATATCGAGTTCGGTGTGCGCCTCGGCGCGACGCTCTGCCAGGATCTTCGGCAGGCCGTTCACGGTCTATCCTCGAATAGCGTCAGTAGTGCGGATTGTTGCGTCTTGCCCATCTCGTTGTCCGGCAGCCGTTCCGGGAAACGCCACTTTCTCGGGATCAAGAGCGCCTCGTAGCTGCCGCGCAGCCAGGCGCGGAGCGCGTCGCGCACTGCGGTCTTGCCACCGGCGGCGAGTGCCGCACGCCCTTCGCCGTTTAGCACCACCACGGCGCCGATGAGCTTGCGCCGGCCCGGCAAGAGCAGCAGTCGCGCGTCCTCCACCCAGTCGTGCTGCGCCAGGCGCGCGCGCATCTCGCCGAAGGAGAGGCGCTTGTCCTCGAACTTCACCACGTCGTCGGCGCGGCCGAGCAGCGCGAAACGGCCGTCCGCGCGCCGGCGCGCCAAATCGCCGGTGGGCATCCAATCCCCTTGCCAGGTGCAGCCGGAGCGCACCCACAGCCGTGCGCCGGCGGCCTCCTCCCGCAGCTCCGTGACGACGCCCTGGATGGGGCGCCACAATTCCCGCTCGCCGCCGCCATCCCAGGCGCGCCAGCCGACGCCGCCGGTCTCGGTGCTGCCGTAGACCTCGATGGCCGCGGGACCCCATTGCTGAACCAGCCGTTCCGCTGCCTCATCGGGCAGGGGCGCGCCGGAACTGAACACTGCGGAGACCGTTGCCGCGTCGGGCAATTCAGTGAATGCGGTGATGCGGCTCAGGAACGCGGGGCTGCTCACCACGATGCATCTGCCGTGCTCGGCGGCGGCGCGTAGGTCCGCCGCTTGTAGGCACAGGTCGGTGATGAACCGGCGCCCCGCGTGGATCGGCCAGAGGATACGGAACAGCAGGCCGTAGAGGTGGTAGTGGGGAACGGTGCCTGCCACGACAGCGTCACCCAGACTCGCGCCCCATTCCTGCTCGAGGGCTTCCACCTCGAGGCGCAGCTGCGACCAGGTCTTGGGCACGCATTTCGGCGCGCCGCTGCTGCCCGAGGTATAGAACTCGAACGCCGCCGCGTCGTCGGGTTGTTGTGGTTTGGCCGGGATGGAATCCGCCGGCTCCCGCGCTTCGAGCAGCGTGAACCCTTGGAAATCCCCAGGCCGGTCCGTGAGCACGGCGTCGACCTTGGCACCAGTGGCGCTCAAGCTCCCGGCCTGGGGTGCCTGGGGCAGCACCACGGTGCGCCGGGGGTCGGCGAGGGCGAACAACCCCGCGGCGAACCAGCCGGCGTCCTCGCAGACGAGCGCCCAGCGCCGCGCCGGCCGCGTGTCCAACTCCGAGCGCAACGCCTGCACGCGCCGCCAGAACCCGGCGCGGGTCAAGGTTCCGCGCTCGCCTAGGGCCAGCACGCGATCGTCTGCCTCCGGGTGGAGGGCCGCGGCGTTCATGGAGGCTCTCTCAGACGGGCTTCTGCGACTCGATGAACTTCGCCAGGTTCTCGACGGAATGGAAATGCTGGCGTGTGTCGGCGGAGTTGGCGTCCAGCTTCACGTGGTATTTCTTCTGGATGGCGACGCCGAGCTCGAGCGCGTCGATGGAATCAAGTCCCAGGCCGTCGCCGAACAGCGGTGCCTTCGGATCGATGTCCGCGGGCTTCACGTCCTCAAGATCGAGCGAGTCGATGATGAGCTGTTTCAGGTCTTCGGTCAGTGTGTTCATGGTGCGTGAGCTGCTGTTTGAAGAAATCTTCGAGGGTGCGGGTCAGGCGGCGGGCCGCGACGCCGTGCGGCAGTTCCGAGCTGTATCCGAGCGTCGCGATATCCTGCGGCGGATAGAATTTTACCAGCAATCGCCAAGGCCGCTCCGGTACTTGCCACCAGGTGCGGCTCTTGGTGAGCGCCGGCGGCGAGCATTCGATCATCACCGGCAGCACCTGGCATCCGGCGCGCAGTGCCACCTGGGCTGCGCCGCGGCGCAGGCGCGGCGGTTCGCCGGTGGTGGTGCGGGTGCCTTCGGGGAACAGCACCAGGGTGCGGCCACGCTTCAGGGAATCCACACAGGCATCCAGCGCCGCCGCCGAGTCGCCGTTGCTGATGTAGCCGGCGGCGTGCACGAAGCGCCGGTAGTAGGGGTTCTTGAGCATGGCGCTCTTGACCACGCAGTCCGCGAACGGCATCAGCATCAGCAGCGCCACCACGTCGAGGTACATGGGGTGGGTGGCGACCACGAGCTTGCCCTTGGCCTGCTCCAGCCACTCGCGGCCCTCCACCTCCACGTAGCCGAGTCCTAGCAAGGCGATGCCGCCCAGCAACACCCGGAAAGACCAGCTGACGAGGGTGCGGATGCGCCGCTCGCGCACCAGGTCGTCGCCGGGCCACAGGATCAGCGCCGGCAGCACCGTGAGGCTGAAGAGGAGGCTCATGAGGCCGTACACCAGGAAGCAGAAGCCAGTGCCGAGCGCGCGCCAGAGGCGGCCGAGGTTAACGAGCATGGCCGTTGCGCTCCAGCCGCCAGGTCTGATCCTTGCCGATCAAGGAATCGGGCGTCTCGTCCAGGAGGAAGCGCATCAGCGCGGCCTCCGGTGTCTCCGCGGATTTCTCCGCGTCTTCGCGCTCGAGGCGGCAGCGTAGCGGCGCGTCCTTCGCCGGGGTCAACAACAGCGACACGGCGAAGGGAAGATGACGGCTCTCCTCCTCCACGAAAGGGCGATACGGAGCCGGCGCCTGGTCGTCGGCGTAGCACACCAGCACCGCGTCCGCGCCCTCGGCGACCATGTTCGCGCCTTCGAGCAGGGTCAGCCCCAAGGTGTCTGCGCCGGCGGCCATGGCGGTGGCAGGACCGCGGTCGCCGCGGGCGATGGAGAACAGGCCCGCGGTGCTGTTGTGCACCGAAAGGCTGAAGACGGTCGGGGACAGCGTCTCATGGCGCGCGAGGGCGGTGAGCAGTTCCAGAGTACGGTCCAGGGCGCCGTGGCGCGAACCGAACACGAAGCTGACCGAGTCCCGGCCCTCGGCGCAGGGCCAGGCGGTGGCGAGCGCCATGCGCCCGGAACGGTCCAGGCGGCGGCGCAGCAGCGGCGGCAGGTAGCTCACGTCGGGTTGGGCGTCGGGCTCGGGGCATTCCCCGTGCGCAAGCCATTCCCGCCAGGCCGGGGCGTCGGCGACGCCGGGCGCCCAGGCCTTCCATCGGGCGATGCCGAAGGACCCCGTATGTTGACATGCTTCCAAGCTGTCTACCTGATAATAATTATTCGCCCCATGAACCCTTAGCATCCCACCCCACGCAACCGCGGGCCGGGAACCCTGTGGATTTTACCCGTCCCCCTCAGCAGCAGACCCAACCGCCATCATATAGCCCGCCGTCGGGACCTGAAATGCCCCGTTTCAGGCGGCCCTGGCGGGCAGGCTACGGGGCTCGGGGTAGAGGAGCAGGAACGGCAGGGCCACGGCGAGCCCAAGGGCTGCCCCGGCGTAGAGATCCAGGGCCACGTGCTGTTTGATGGCGAGAGTGGACCAGAGGATGCCGAGGCACCACAGAGCGTTCAGTGCCTGTATCGCACGGGGCGCTCGCAGCTGCTGCAGTAAGCGCCGCAGCCACGCGGCGGTGAGCACGGCGAAAGACACGTGCAGCGAAGGGCAGGCGTTGCCCGAGGCATCCACCGCCTTGAGGAAGGCGACGGAGGGATACCGGCTCCAGTCGATATCCGGGCGCGGCACCGCTGTCGGCCAGAAGAAGAAGAACGCGAAACCCGCGAGGCTCAAGAGCGTAACTGCGGCGAGATAGGGCGGCAGCTCGCGCCAGGTAAGCAGCGCGGGCACCAGTGAGATGTAAAGCCACAGGCTCGCATAGAGCACTAGGCTCCAGGGCGTGAACGGGATCCAGCGGTCGAGGTCCGTGAGGGGCATCATCGTCACTGGGAACGCTGGGTGCCGGAGCAGGGTGAAGTACGCCACCATGAACAGGGTGATGTAGGCGGTGATGCCGAACCCATTAAGCAAGGGGTGCGCCCGCCACCGGGTCGCGGCCTCGTGCAGCCAGTTAGTGTGCTCGTCGGTTGCCGCCATGTCGCGATTGTAAGCGATTTGCTCCAGGCGCCCGGCTCCACGAGGGGCCTGGGCTAGAATGGAGCGACTCTCGGGGGACGCTTAGCGTGATTATCAAACCCAGGATCTGGGGTTTCATCTGCACCACCGCGCATCCTCTAGGTTGCGAGCTAAACGTGCGCGAGCAGATCGCCGCCACCCGCGCCCTGGGCGTGCGCAGCGACGGTCCGAAACGGGTAGTGGTGATCGGCGCGTCCACCGGTTACGGCCTTGCCGCGCGCATCACCGCCGCCTTCGGTTTCGGCGCCGCGACGCTCGGATTGTTCTTCGAGAAGCCCGGGCGCGACGCCAAGTCCGGCACCGCCGGCTGGTACAACTCCGCCGCGTTCCATCGCGCGGCGAAAGAGGTGGGGCTCACGAGCCTCTCCATCAACGGCGATGCCTTCTCGGACGAGGCCCGCGCCCATGCAGTGGAATCGATAAGAACCGGACTCGGCGGTCCGGTGGATCTGGTGATCTATTCCCTGGCTTCACCCGCGCGCCGCCGGCCCGGCACCGAAGAAGTGGCGCACACGGCCTTGAAGCCCATCGGCGCGAGCTATTCCAGCAAGACCATCGACACCGACAAGGATCGGATGGCTGAAGTGAGCCTGCCGCCCGCGACCCAGCAGGAGATCGATGAAACCGTGGCGGTCATGGGCGGCGAGGACTGGGCGCTGTGGATCGCGGCCCTAGCCGATGCCGGGGTTCTGGCGGAGGGCGCCCGCAGCGCGGCCTTCAGCTACATCGGGCCGGAGGCAACTTGGCCCATCTACTGGCACGGCACCATCGGCAAGGCCAAGCTGCACCTCGAGGCTACCGCTGGGAGCTTGCGCGAGCGCTACGCGGACCACGGCTTGAGCGCGCGGGTGGCGGTGATGAAATCCATCGTCACCCAGGCGAGCGCCGCCATCCCGGTGATGCCGCTCTACGTCTCGCTGGTGTTCAAGGTGATGAAGCAGAAGGGCCTGCACGAGGGCGCTATCGAACAGATGAACCGCCTGTTCCGGGACGGCCTCTACCGGCAGGACCGCCGCGAGGCGGCGCTGGATCGTGAGGACCGCATCCGGCTCGACGACAAGGAGTTGCGCGCGGACGTGCAGCAGGCCTGCAAGGATCTCTGGCCATCGGTCACCGACGCCAACCTCATGCAGATCACGGACTATGCGGGCTACAAACAGGCCTTTCTGCAGCAGTTCGGTTTCGCCCGATCGGACGTGGATTACGAGGTGGACGTGGCCACCGCCGTCGACTTCGATTGCCTCCAGCTGTGAGGCATCGGCGCGTAGCGTGGGCCTGCGCTGTGCTGCTGGCCGGTTCGACTGGGCTGTCCGCCCGTGCCGATGACGTGGGCCTGCCGCCGCCGCGCCCCACCTCCGTGGACTTTGGGCTAGGCTTGGGCGCACTGCGTTTCCCCGTCTACACCGGCGCCTCCGAGGTACGTGACGTGGTATTGCCGTTCCCGTACGTGGTGGTGCACAGCCAATACCTGGACGTGGACCGGAACCGGGTGCGCGGCAAGCTGCTGAAGGACGAGGATTTCACAGTCGACGTGGACTTCGCCGGCGGCGTATCGGTGACTTCGTCGGACACCCGCGAACGGCAGGGCATGCCGGACCTGGACTGGCTGGGCGAGGCAGGACCGGCGTTGCGTTACTTCGTCTGGCGCGGTGAAGACCACGCCGATGTGGACCTGGTGTTCCCGGTGCGGGCGGCGGCCAGCGTGCATGCCTTCGACTTCCATCACCGCGGCTACACCTTTGCGCCACGTACAGAATGGCATCTGCCCTTGGAGTCGGGCGGCGACAAGGTGACGCTGGACAGCGCCCTGACCGCGGCATTCTTCGACAAGGCCTATTCCGGGTATTACTACAGCGTGGCCCCGCAGTACGCCACCGCCACGCGCCCCGCCTATGACGCGCCGGGCGGCTATGCAGGCTGGCGCTGGGAGTTCGGCCTGAGTTGGCACCATGGCGAGATGGTGTACGGCGCGTTCATCGAGCACACCAGCCTGCACGGCGCCCGCTTCCAGTCGAGCCCGCTGGTTGGCAGCGGCGACGGCACCTCGTTAGGGATAGCCGTGTCCTGGGTGTTTCACCACCAGTGAGGCTCAGACCTTGCGCTGGTAACCCGCGTCCTTGAGGCGTTGCAGGTAGCGCTCCCAGTTCTGCGCGTGGTTCTTCCCCAGGTCCAGCAACACCGGCCAGGTATAGAGGCCCGTGTCATGGCCGTCGTCAAACTTCAGACGCACGGCGTAGCTTCCCACCGGTTCCACCGCGATTACCTTCACCTGTTCCTTGCCTATTTGCAGGATCTCGGTGCCGTGGCCTCGCACCTCCGCCGAGGGGGAGAACACACGTAGATATTCAAATGGGAGCTCGTAGCGGGAGCCGTCGTCGAAACTCACGGCCACCACGCCCGCGGACTTGCGGAGCCGAATCTCGGTAGGACGGGAGACGGTGCTCATGTCTCGGAAGATTTCTTCCTACGGGCCCTGGGATGCGCCGCATCGTAGGTCTTGGCCAGGTGCTGGAAGTCGAGATGGGTGTAGATCTGGGTGGTGCTGATGTTGGCATGGCCCAGGAGTTCCTGCACCGCGCGCAGGTCGCCGCTGGATTCCAGCACGTGGCTCGCGAAGGAATGGCGGAAGAGGTGCGGATACACGCCCTGCTGCACGCCTTGTACCCGGCCCCAGTGCTTGAGCCGCGCCTGGACGCCGCGGGGCGAGAGCGGCCCGCCGCGCACGCTGACGAAGAGCGTGGTGTCCTCCGGTTTCGCCAGCTCGCCCCGCAACTTGAGCCAGTCCTTGAGGGTCTTCGTGGCTTCGCGACCCACCGGCACGATGCGGGTCTTGCGGCCCTTGCCGGTGACAGTGATGAGTCCCTGCCCCAGGTCGAGGTCGGAGAGCTTGGCCGAAATCAGCTCCGCGAGGCGCAGGCCCGAGGAGTACAGGAGCTCCATGATAGCCCGGTCGCGCACTGTCTCCGCGTCGTCGCCGGGGATCTGTAGGAGCCGCGCCATCTGGTCCGCGTCTAGGGTGTCCGGCAGACGCTTCGCCGCCTTGGGAGCGCGCACGCCTTCCGCGGGGTTCTTGCGCGCCACGCCTTCGGCCTGCAGGAAAACGTAGAAGGAACGGATGGAGGCCAGCAGGCGCTGCAGGCTCTTCGGCGCCAATCCCTGCCGGTGGCGGGTCGAGACGAAGGCGCGGATGTGGTGCACGTCCAGCACCCCCCAGTCGGCGAGCTTCTGTTTCTCGCAGTACGCCTTCAGCGTGGCGAGGTCGCGGCCGTAGTTGTCGCGGGTGTGGGGGGAAAGATTGCGCTGTTCGAGGTATGCGATGAAACGTTGGATCCAGTCTTGGAACACATCGCTCATTGCGGCATGAGCGGTCGAACAGCGGCGGTGACCAGTTCGCTGATGCGCGTGAGGAACGCAGTGCCAAGCGTCGGGCTGAACCGCTCCGCGTCGTGGCTGCCCACAGCGAGCAGGCCCAGGTCGCCCTTGTCGCCGAGCGGTACCAGCGCCGAGGAGGCGATGCGCTCCGACTGCTCGCCGAACAGGAATTCCAATTGTGGCGGCCTGAGGCGCCCCACGTGGGGCTTGCCGGTTTTGAGGAAATCGCGGAATTGATCCAGGCCCGAGTCGTCGTGCTTGAGCCAACGGGCCGGGCCCGCGTCCGCCTGCTGGGATTTCGTGTGCAGCAGGAACAGGCTTACTTCGTCGGCGCCGAAGCGTTCGCGCAGTTCCTCCTGCAGCGCGTACAGCCGCTCCGGCAGGTTCGCGCCCTCGAGCAGCGCCAGCGCGAGCCGGTGGATGCGTTCGATGAGCGTGTCGTTGGCGCGCGCCACTTCAATCAGGTCCACGAGCTTGCGTTCCAGCTGGCGGTGCTGCTGGCGCAGCACTTCCACTTGGCGCTCGATCAACGACACGGCCGTGCCGGTCGGATGCGGCACCTTGAGCTTGCTCAGGAGTTCGGCGTGGGCTTCGAAGAATTCGGGGTGGCCGAGCAGGTACTCCACGACGCTGTCGCTGGAGAGCGCTGACTCGTTGCTCAGACCCGCCTTGTGCTCGATGCTCATAGCTCCACTTGCCCCTCGTAGACGGTGACCGCCGGCCCCGTCATCCAGACCGGCCCGCCTTCTCCGCGCCAGCTTACCACCAGCCGGCCGCCCCGGAGTTCCACCTGCACTTCCTCGTCCAGCCAGCCTAGGAGCCGGCCCCAGACCACCGCGGCGCATGCGCCGGTACCGCAGGCCAGGGTTTCGCCGGTGCCCCGCTCCCAGACCCTCAAACGCATCGACTTCCGGCCCTGCCAGGAGGCGAAGCCCACGTTTGCGCGCTTGGGGAAGCGCGGGTGGTGTTCGATGCGGGGCCCGAGTTCCGTCACCGGTGCGCTGTCCACGTCCGGTACGTCCAGGATGGCATGGGGATTGCCCATGGAGACGGCGCCTATCTCCACCGTGCGGCCGTCCACGTCCAGTTCGTATTGCATGGCACGGGCGGCGGCGATGAACGGGATCTCGGCGGGTTCGAGGCGCGGCACGCCCATGTTCGCGCGAACCAGGCCGTCCTTCCGGAGTTCCGCTTGCACCGGGCCGGCGAGGGTGCCCAAGCGCACTTCGCCGTCTTTAACCACGCCGTGATTCGCGAGGTAGCGCGCCACGCAACGCACGCCGTTGCCGCACTGTTCCACCTCGCCGCCGTCAGCGTTGAAGATGCGGTAGTTGGCATGAAAGCTTCCGCTCTTGGGCGCCTCCAGCAGCAGCAGCTGATCGAAGCCGATGCCGGTGCGCCGGTCCGCGAGCTCGCGCACGCGGGCCTCGCTCAGACGTATGCCGGCCTCGAGCGCGTCCAGCACCATGAAGTCGTTGCCGAGACCGTGCATCTTGGCGAAGTGGAGTTTCACGTCGGGGTTCTCAATTCATGTACAGGAGGTAGTCTTTGAATATGCAGCGGTCCATGATCACCAGGATGCCCGCCGCCCGGGCGCGTTCCGCCGCCTTCTCGTTTACCACGCCTTCCTGCAGCCACAGCGCCGGAAACTTGCGGGCGATGCACTGGTCCACGACCTCGTCCACGTGCTCCGGCGTGCGGAACACGTCCACGATGTCCACTTCCCCCGGCACATGCAGCAGGTCGGGGTAGACCTTTTCACCCAGCAACTCCGTTTGCCCGGGGTTCACCGGTACGACCTTGTAACCGAAGCGCTGCATGCCGCGGGCCACGCCGTTGCTTGGGCGGTCCGCCTTCGGCGACAGGCCCACCACCGCGATGGTCTTGGCGGTCTTCAACAGCTGCTTGATGTCTTCGCCCGGCGGGTTTTTGAATGCCATGACGGCATTATAAACGCCCGGACTCAGGAGCCGCTTTTGGCACGCCGCGGCTTGGGTTTGGGGGGTTTGAAGGCCTTGATCTTGCGTCCGAGGGATACCGCCAGCCCGTCGCTGTAGGCACGCATGGCGGTCTCCGGGTCATCCAGCTGCCCGAGCAGCTTGCCGAGTTCTTCGTAGGCCTCGGGACGGCCGCCGAGTACGATACTGGATTCGAAGTAGCTGCGGGCCTTGCCCCAGAGCTTGGCCACGACGCACAGGCGCCCGGCGGTGAGCAGCAGTGCCGCGCTCTCGCCGTGTTCCGCCAGCCAGTCCTCCACCCGCGCCAGCTGGCGCTTGGGCTCCTCTCCCACGGCAAGTCCGTAGAGCGCTACCGTCTCCTCGTCCCAATCCGCCTTGAGAGCCTCGCGCAGCACGCTCTCGGCTTTGGCCGGAGCGCCGGTGCGGATGAGCGCGCGGGCATAGGCACGGACCAACTCCGGGTCGCTCCTCAGTCGCCGCGGCAGGTTCATCCACAAACTATCAGCGGATGATTCCTTTTGCTTGGCGTCCAACTTGTCCAACAGGGCCACATTCGCACGCACTTCGAGTTTGTCCACTTCCTTGCGCGGTAGGATGCCGTTCTCCCGGAGTTGCACCACCAGGGCGCGCAATTGCTCCCAGTCGCCCAGCTTGCGGTACAGGTTTGCCAGCAGCTTCAGGCCGAAGGCATGCTCCGGGTCCACTTCCTGCAGACGTCGCAGCGTCGCCAGGGCCTCCTCGAGCTGCTTGTGGGCAATCTGCAGTTCCGCCTGGGTGAGTAGTACCGCCACTTGCGCCTTGGGGACGTGTTCGAACGCCATGCGCAGGTAGCGGTCGCGCCGCTCGTGCTCGTCCTGCAACTGTGCGGCGCGCGCGGCAGCGATGTAGGTGATGAGCGGCATCTCGCTGTCGTGTGCGTGGCGCATCAGGTTCTTCTCGCTGTCCTCCCAGCGGCCTTCGGCGAAATCGATGAGGCCGCGGGTGGTGGAGCGGCGCGCTCGTAGTTCACGTTTGCGTACCAGAGCTTCGCGCAGGCGGCGCGGGAAGGTCCACAGGTTCACCACCAGGGCGGTGAGCAGATACAGGCCGAAGAAGGTCACCAACACCAGTACCATCAGGGTGCCGAGCGACATCTCCATGCTGGTCTTGCCGTAAGCGAGCAAGGCATAACCGTTATTCACGTGCAGCACGCCGGCGACGACTACCGCCAAAAGCAGCGTCAGCAGGAGATAGAAGGCGTATTTCACGGGGCGGCGTTCCGCGGGCTCTCGAGCTGGCGCAACAGCGTCAGGGAGGCGGAGATGTCCGGGAGTGCAGGCGCTATATCCTGCTGCTGCATGGTATCGAGCTGCTGCACTGCGCCCTTGACGGCGCCGCTCTGTATGTCGAAATAATCGGTGAGCCAGATGTCGGCGGAGCGGGTGCTGTCCTTGAAGGCGGCGCCTTCGCGGTCGAGCAGGGCGCTCCGGGCGGACTCGAGCTTGAGCTCCAGATTGCGGCGTAGCAGGAATTCCTCCCTGGGTGCCAGCAGCGGCTCCACCGGCACGTCGTGGCTGCGGACCGTAAACATGTCGTCGGCAAGGCGTCCCGCCGCAGCCTTGAACCTGTCCCAGAAGCCCTGGGCCTCCGGCTTCCCGTTGTCGTTCAGGTTACCGCCCGGGGCGTAATGCTCCGGGACGGTGCGCTTCATGGGCAGAGTGTCGACGCTCTCGGCGATGCCCGCCAGCGCCACCGCCATGCCCTCCACGTCGGGCTCCGGCACGGCACGCAGGGCGTTGCTCTCGCGGGCGATCTCCTGGCGCACGCCGATGAGGCGCGGGTCGGAGATGAGCTTGAGGCGGGAGTCCGCCTCCTGCAGGGCCTTGAAGGCGAGGACCGGGTCATGGCGGATCTCCACTTCCTCGTTGGCGGCCACCAACAGCGAGGCGGCTTCGGCCTTGATCCAGGCGTCGCGCCCTTCCTCCGAATGCTTGCGCAGGTCCGCGTAAGCGGCGTCGAGCTGGTCGAGCCGCGCGCTCTCGGCTTTCAGTGCCTGCTGCACGATAGCGTCCTGTTCCGCGAGGGCGTCCTTCGGTGCCGCGATGCGCTGCAGGTCCGCGAGACGCTGTTCCACTGCGGCTTCCGTCCCGCGAGTCTCGCGCAGACGGTAAGCGTCCACCCCGGCGAGCAGTAATGCGGCCACGGCGAAGATCAAACCCAGGACGGCGAGCGGGGATTGCGGCTGACTCGGAGGGGACCGATGGCTGCGGCCTTCAGGCACTGCGCTCATTCTCTCTCCTGTGCTTGCGCTGTTCGCGGCCATGGGCGGTCCACCACTTGCACATGGTGGTCACCAGGGCGCGATCGGTGGCATCGCCGGCGATCAGTGGACGGCGGCGCACGCCGAGGGCAGTGGCCAATTTCACCATGCGCGCGCTCGGCACCAGGAGTTGCGCCGCCTTGAAGTAGGGAGTGAGCGCAGGGCTCAACATGCGCTCTAGGTTCAGCAGCGCGTCGCGGCCGGTGACAGCGATGGCGTCCACCCTGCCTTGGCGGAACCACTGGGTGAGTTCCGTCTGGTCGAGGCGCGGCACATTACGCCGGTAGACCTCGGCATATTCCACGTCGGCGCCGCGTTCCTCGAGCGTCTCCGCCAGGAGTTCGCGCCCGCCGAGGCCACGCACGATGAGGATGCGTTTGCCCGCCACCTTGTTGAGTGACTTCAGGCGCAACAGCGCCTCGCTGTTGGCGCCGTCGCGGGGTAGCAGATCGGGTTTGCGGCCGCGGGCGATCAGGGCACGCGCGGTTCCGGGACCGATGGCGGCGACCTTCAGCTTCGGCGGCAGCGCCGATAGGTCGATGAGTTCCGCCGCGTATTCCACCGCATTAGGGCTGATGAAGATGGCGTAATGATAGCTTTCCAGCGGGTTCAGGATGCGCTCGAGTTCGGGTGAGTGCTCCACCGGCACGATCTCGATCGTGGGGAAATGCAGGACGCGCGCACCCTTGGCCTCGAAGTGGGCCTTGAGCGCTTCACCCTGGCCCACCGGGCGGGTGATGAGTACGCCTGCGTCCCTAAGCGGGCGCGCGGCCATGTTCACAGCTTGGACTGTACATCCTTCAACACCTCTCCCGCGCCGCGCGCGAGCAGATCTTCCGCGAGCTTGATCCCCAGGGCCTCGGGTTCTTTATCGGGGCCGCTGACCGCGCCTGCCACCAGCCGCCGGCCGTCCGGAGAGGCGACGCAACCCCGGAGGGAAAGCATACCGCCTTCGAGCGTCGCATGGCCCGCGAGGGGCAGGTTGCAGCTGCCGGAGAGCCCTCGGGACAGCGCCCGTTCTGCCCGCGCCTGCGTCCAAGTGGGCAAATGGTTAAGGCGCTGGAGCAGATTGTGGACCGCGGTATCGCCAGCCCGGCATTCGATGCCGATGATGCCCTGGGTGATGGCTGGCAGGCAGACCTCCACATCGAGCACGGTGGTGATGGCCTGCTCCAGGCCGAGGCGCTTCAGGCCGGCCACCGCCAGCACGATGGCGTCGTAGTCGCCGCGTTCGAGCTTCTTCAAGCGCGTGTCCACGTTGCCCCGGAGGGGTTCGATCACGAGGTCCGGGCGGAGGTGGAGGAGCTGGCTCCGGCGCCTCAGGCTCGAGCTCCCGAGCCTTGCCCGCTGTGGCAGAGCGTCCAAGCCCTTGTGTTTCACCGAGAGGAAGGCGTCGCGCGGGTCTTCCCGCTCCAGCACCGCAGCGAGGGCGAAGCGTGACTCCAGTTCCACCGGTACGTCCTTCATGGAGTGCACCGCGAGGTCCGCCCGGCCGTCCGCCAGCGCTACCTCCAGCTCCTTGATGAACAGCCCCTTGCCGCCGGCGGCGGCGAGCGAGATCCCCAAGTCACGGTCGCCCTCGGTGGTGAGGGGCAGGAGTTCCACCGGCCGACCGGGGTCGAGGGCCCTCAAGCGCGCCGCCACGTGCTCCGACTGCCACAGGGCGAGCGCGCTCTTGCGGGTGGCGATGCGCAGTGGCGTCGGGGTCATGGGGACTCGCGTCGGGAAAGGCCGGCCATGCTAAACAGGATGGAGCGTGGATTCAACGACCGCCGCGCAGGCGCTCACGCACCTCGGCCACGAGTCGTCGGCTGACTTCAATGGGCTGAGCCCGGCCATGCAGATGCACCTGGAAATGGCCCGCCTCGTCCTTCTCCAGGTGATCCACCTGGCCTATGGCCACCAGCGCATTGCGGTGCACGCGCAGGAAGCGGCCGGTGAACTCCTGTTCCAGGTCCTTCAGGGATTCGTCGATGAGCAGCTCTCCGCCGGTATGGCAGACGGTCACGTATTTCTGGTCGGCGATGAAGCACAGCACCTTGTCCACCGGCACCACGTGCAGCTTATCGCGCACTCGTGCGGCGATGTGGCGGCGGGCGGAGGCAGGCGGTCCGGCGGCGAGCCGGGTCAACTGCACACGGTTCAGCTGGCCGGCGGAGGCCAGTGCCGCCGCCAGTTTCTCGCCGCGTACCGGTTTCATTAGGTAGGCGATGGCGTGAGTGTCGAAGGCCTCCACGGCGAACTCGTTGTACGCGGTGGTGAAGATCACCGCCGGCGGATGTTCCAGGGCCGCGAGGTGGCGCGCGGTCTCGAGTCCCTCCATCACCGGCATGCGGATGTCCAGCAGCACCACGTCCACCGGCGCGCGTTCCCAGAGTTCCAACGCCTCGCGGCCGTTGCCCGCCTCCCCGGTCACTTCCACGCCGGGGATGCCGGCGAGCAGGCTCTGCAGGCGTTCCCGCGCCGGCGCCTCGTCGTCCACGATCATGACCTTCATGGTGGCGCGCCTTCGTAAGGGAAGGTGAGGCGCACGCAATAGCCTTCCGGCGAGCGTTCCTGTTTTAGGCTAGCCCGGCCGGGCCAGGCGAGGTTCAAGCGCTCGCGCACGTTCTCGATTGCCATCTGCCGCCCCTGGCGCAACGGTGCCGGTTCCGGGGGCAGGGGATTGCGGATCTCGATGCTCACCACGCCGTTGCTGCAGGCGCCCCGCACGCTCACCGTACCACCGTCGGCGAGTGGTTCGATGCCGTGGTAGATGGCGTTCTCGATGAGCGGCTGCAAGGTGAGGCGCGGCAGGCGCGCGTCTTCCGGCACGCCGTCCAGGCGCCAGTCGAGCTTCAGGCGCTCTCCCAGGCGCAGTGCCTCGATGCCGGCGTATTGCCTCGCCACCGAAACCTCCTCCGCTAGCGGCACGTTGGCAGCCGAGTCCGCCAGGCTCACGCGGAACAGATCCGAGAGATCCTCCACGACGCGTTCCGCGAGTTCCGGTTTGCCGCGGATCAGGGCGGCGATGGTGTTCATGCTGTTGAACAGGAAATGCGGGCGGATGCGTGCCTGCAGTGCCTCGAAGCGCGCGCTGGCCTCACGCCGCACGTTGCTCCTCCACTGGTGGATCACGTAGAAATAGCGCAGCACCAGGGCGCTGACGATGGCGCAGATGATGAGGTTGCGCAGCACGAAACCGGCATGGCTGGCTGGTAGCAGGTCCTGGCCCACACCCGTATTCCTGGAGAGCTGGAAGGCGATCTCGCTCATCGCAAAGGTTACGGCGAGCAGGAGCGCATAGGACGCTGCTATGGCGTGGCGCAAGGGCATGCGCATCAGGCGCGAGCGCGACAGGCACAGCACGCCGCTGGAGGTAAGCGCGATCCATTGCAGGAACAACGACATGCGCGCGAGGTCGAGCCACAACGCCACGCCCTCGCCGGGCAGGTGCTTGGCGATGGCGAGCACGAAAGCGGTGAGTTCCGCGATCAGCACCACCACCAGCACCACCGGACCGGAGCAGAGCTCAGGGATGAAGAAATCGTCCCGGGCCGGCGCCGGGGTGTTAACTGCAGCCATGGAAAAAGTGTCGGCGCTTCCGCGCCGGACTGCAATACCGCAGTTCCGCTAGGCGGCGGGGAACAGCCGCCGACGTGCCAGGAACACGCCGAGCAGGAGCAAGCTGAGGCCGTCGAACGCGCCGCCGTGGCCGCTGACGCTCGAGACCTTAGCGCCTGAGACGTGGTACACGCCGGGTTTCGGGGGGTTCTTGACCGGGGGTTTGCCGGGGCTCGTGGGTGGAGTTGTAACCACCACGGAGGAGACTTGGAGATCCACGCTCACCACCGCGGGGGAACTGCTGCCGCTCACGGGCATCACCACGGTGTTACTGGAACCGTAGTCGGGATAGATCTGCTGCTGCGGGGCAAAGGTTCCGTCGCCTTTGTTGTGCAAAAAGCTCACGGAGCCGTCGTCGTAGTTGTCTGTGATGATGTCTGGCAAGCCGTTGCCGGTCAGGTTCTGGGCGGTGATCCAACCGGGTTGCAAGCCCGTGGAATAGAACGTGGGCGCAGCGAACGTGCCGTCGCCATTGCCCAGCAGCACGGCGGCCGTGTTGTCGTTCTGGTCCGCCACCACCGCGTCCGGGTGGCCGTCGCCGTTCACGTCCGCCAGTGCCACCGACACCGGGCCCGAGCCCACCGTCTGTTGCACAGGAGCCGAGAAGGTTCCGTCGCCGTTGTTGAGCAAGATGGCTATGCTGTTGTCGCCGAGGTTGGTGGTCACGATGTCCTGCCAGCCGTCGCCCTTCAAGTCCGCCATGGCGACAGCCACCGTGTTCGTGCCCGCGGGATAGGCCAGTGGTGCGCCGAAACCGCCGGCGCCGTCGTTCAAGAGCACGCTCACGCTGTCACTTTGGCCGTTGGCTGTGACGATATCGGGCCGGCCGTCGCCGTTTACGTCGGCCACGGCGACCGCCTGCGGACCGGGGCTGCCGGCAGTGCCCGTCGGATAGACGACCTCGGGGGCGAGAGTGCCGTCGCCGTTGTTGAGCAGCACGTGCAGGCCCGTGGCCGCGTCATTGGCGTCGGTGACGATGACATCGGGCCGGCCGTCGCCATTAACGTCAGCCACTGCTACTGCGGACGGAGCGACGAGGTCACCCGGGGAATAAGTGTTTACGGAGAAGCTGCCGTCGGCGTTGCAGATGATGACGTTGATGTTGCCGGCGGCGTCGATATTGACTATGTCGTCCAGGCCGTCGCCATTCAGGTCCGCCACCGCGACAGTCGCGCCTGAGGCAGCGGCGGCCGGCGCCGCGTAGAAGAGCGCGGCGCCCGCGAGCAGCGGGAGCAAGCAAGCCTGGAAACGCAACATGGACGGAATTCCCTAATTTTCTAACGTCACACGGGCATCTCCGGCCCGGTGCAACCCCGTTATCAATGCAGGCGGATATTAGTGTGCCGTCCATGAAAGTCGCAAGCACGTCCCGGGAAGGCCCTGAATTACGTGGGGGCCGGAGACGGGATTCAGGCATTCAAGGGCGGATTGCGCGGCGCCCGGCTGGGCGACCGTGCCAATTATTTTCTGAACAAAGCATGTTTGAGGCGGAACAGGGAAGATATGTCCTCATCGCCATGTCCCGTTTCCATGAGGCGCTTGTAGTGGATGCGGGTCATCTCCACCACCGGCAGCTGAACGCCCTGGGTGCCGGCCATCTGCTGCACGATCTTCAGGTCCTTGTCGTGCAGGGACACCTTGAACCCCAGGGGAAAGCGCTGTTGCACCATGGTCGGGCCGCGGTGCGTTAGGAACCAGGATTGGGCTGCGCCGCTGCCCACCACCTCGATGACCTTGTCGAGCGGCAGGCCTTGGGCTTCCGCGAAAGCCAGCGCTTCCGTCACCGCCTGGGCGATGCCCGCCACCGCGATCTGGTTCACGGCCTTGGTGGCCTGGCCCGCGCCCACGGGACCCATGAGTTCGTGGCGCTTGCCGAGCGCCTTGAGGATGGGCGTGGCGCGGGCGAAGGCCGCCGCATTCCCGCCGCACATGATGGCGAGGGTGGCGTGCTTCGCGCCCTCGGTGCCGCCGGACACCGGGCAGTCGAGGAAATCCACACCGCGCGTTTTGAGTCGCGCCGCCGCTTCGCGCGCGGTGGCGGCACTCACGGTGGAGCAATCCATCACTAGTGCCCCGGGCTTCAATCCGGTGGCAAGCGCGTCAACCACTTCCAGCACGTCCGCGTCCGCGCTCACGCAACTCACCACCGCATCGCAGAGCTCGGCGAGTTCGGTGAGGTTTGTCGCCGCGGTGCAGCCGGTCTCACGGGCGAGGCGTTGCGCCTTCTCCGGGCTGCGGTTGCAGACGGCGGTGAGCAAGCCCGCCTTGTGCAGGTTGAGGGCCATGGAGTAACCCATGGCGCCGAGACCGACGAATCCCACCTTCATTGACGGATCACTTTTCGAGGTACGTGTAGCCCTTGAGTCCTTCCTCAAGTTCCTTGAGGAACTGGGCGCGTTTCAGCATATCCAGGTTGGTCGCGTTATCGATCTTCTGGCGGTACCGGCCCAGGAGATCCTCGGGGGTGAAGTGCACGTAACGCAGCACCTCTTCCACCGTGTCGCCCTGTTCCGGCTTCACCAGCCGGTAGCCGTTCTCCGCGTCCAGTTCCACGTTCACCGAGTCGGTGTCGCCGAACAGGTTGTGCATGTCGCCCAATATCTCCTGATAGGCGCCCACCATGAAGAACCCCAGGTAGTACGGGTCGCCGTTCTTCATGGCGTGCACCGCCATGGTGGTCTCGATCTCCTCTTCGTCCACGTACTGCTCGATGCGGCCGTCGGAATCGCAGGTCAGGTCCTGCAGCACCGCGCGCCGGTTCGGTGTCTCGTCCAGACGGTGGATGGGCATGATGGGGAAGATCTGGTCGATGGCCCACACGTCGGGCATGGATTGGAACACCGACATGTTGCAGAAGTACTTGTCGGCGAGCTTCTCGTTGATCTCGTAGATGGCTTCCGTCTGGGCACGGCTCGTGGGTTTCAGGTTGTCGCGCACCTTGCGGCAGGTGGCGTGGTAGATCTGCTCGGCGTGGGCGCGCTGTTCCAGCGTCAGCACGCCGTGGGTGTACATGCCCTGGGCCTCGCTGTTCAGGTGCAGGGCGTCCTGGTAGACCTCCAGCAGCGCGCGGCTCTCTTCGTTCACGTAGTCATCCCAGAGGTCGGTGAGGATCTGCGGGTCATCGGGCCCCGGCTGCGCCGGCAGTTTCTCCGGGATGGATTCGAAATCCACCACCTCGGTCAGCATCAGCGCGTGATGCGCGGTCATGGCGCGACCGGATTCGGTGATGATGTTGGGGTGCGGCAGCTCGTACTCCTCGCAGATCTCCCACAACGCGCGCACGATGGAGTTGGCGTACTGTTGCACGGAGTAGTTGGTGGAGCAGGAGCTGCGCGAGCGCGTGCCCTCGTAGTCGACGCCGAGACCGCCACCCACGTCCATGACGCGGATGTTGACACCGAGCTCCGCGAGTTCGGCGAAGCAGCGGCCCGCTTCCTGCATGCCGCGTTGCACGTCGCGGATGTTTGCGATCTGCGAGCCAAGGTGGAAGTGCAGGAGTTGCAGCGAGCCGATCATCTGCATCTGCTTGAGGCGCTCCACCGCTTCGAGGATCTGGCCGGTGGACAGGCCGAACTTGGATTTTTCGCCGCCGGTGTGTTCCCACTTGCCGCGGCCGGTGCTGGCGAGGCGTACGCGGATGCCGATGGTGGGTTTCACGCCGATCTCGGTGGCTTCCTTGAGCAGGTGATCCAGTTCGGAGAGCTTCTCCACCACCACGTACACGCGGTGGCCGAGGGACTGGCCGATGAGCGCGAGGCGCAGGTATTCGCGGTCCTTGTAGCCGTTGCATACGATGGTGGATCCCGGCGGAGCGAACGCCAGCACCGCCATCAGCTCCGGCTTGCTGCCCGCCTCGAGGCCGACGCGGTCGGCACCGTGCTTGAGGATGTCCTCCACCACCACGTGCTGCTGGTTCACCTTGATGGG
>DATGHI010000157.1:0-5055 GCA_035308065.1 Gammaproteobacteria bacterium
CCCGCGTAGAGTCTGCACGCAACGACGGTGGATCTCCTGAAACCCCTGGAACACAATACGGTACGCAGCTTGCGAGTGCTTGTGATCGCCCTTGCCGCCGTGCTCGCATTTGCCTGCGCCGGCGCCCCGGTGCAGGAGATGAGCGACGCGCGCCAGGCGCTGGCGGCGGCCGAGCAGGCTAACGCCGAAAAGGCGGCTGCGCACGACATGGCGCGTGCGCAGCAGTATCTCGATGCCGCCCAGAAGGCCCTCGACGCCGGCGATTTTTCCACCGCCCGCGAGGACGCTCAACTGGCTAGGGCGTCTGCTTTAAGGGCACTCAGTATCAGTCAAGGACAGGACATAAGCGGCCATTCTCCCCCGTAAAATCCCTGCATTTTCCCCGGCTTATGGCATGCGCTTTCTTGACACCGGAGTTCCCGGAGCGCTAACCTTGCGTCACGAATTCGTGTGGGACGAGCCTATAGCGTCCGTAGCCCGCACGCGAAAAGCAACAATCGAGCCTGGAGTATCAATATGAAGAATTTCCTTACCCAATCCGCGATGCTGTTGCTGACCGCCGGCCTCTTGGCCGGTTGCGCCTCCAACAAGCCCCAGCCCGCGCCGGCCCCGTCCCAGGCAGCGGCCTCGGCCGCGACCCAGGCCATCAGCGATGCCCAGGCGGTGATCGCCGGCGCCCAGTCGCCGTGCACCGACACCGGTAACGCCGCGGATCTCTTGTCCCAGGCCCAGGCCGCCCAGGCCACCGATCCCGCCAAGGCGCAGCAGCTCGCCGGCCAGGCGAAGCAGACAGCCAGCGACAGCACCAACAACTGCTACCTCGGCAAGGCCAAGGATCTGCAGACCCAGGCGGGTGGTTACACCAACCTGAACGCCGACCAGCAGAGCCGCCTTAACCAGTGCAGCCAGGACATCAACGGGAACAACGGCAAAGCCGCCTATGACTTGTGCGCCGCCCTGGTGGCGGAACTGCAGGCCGCCAAGATGACCTATGCGGTCGTGAAGGGCGACAGCTTGTGGCGCATCGCCGGCAAGCCCGACACCTATGGCAACGCCTACGAGTGGCCGCTGATCTACAAGGCCAACACCGACAAGATCAAGCACGCGGACCTCATCTATCCGAAGCAGCAGTTCGACGTCATGAAGAACCCGCTGAAGACCGATGCGGATGCGGCGGCGGACTATGCCAAGCACCGCGGCGCCTGGCGTGGCCACAAGGCTGACAAGAAGGACAAGAAGTACGCTGGCGGCCAGTAATCCGGTTTCTAAGTAGTGATAATTGAAAGGGCCCTCACGGGCCCTTTCTTTTTTACACCTAGGAATGTGTTATGCCGCGGAGCTTAGGGAGGCGCGAGAGCGAGCCCTCTGCTTATAATCCTTCCATGAAAGTTTGTAAGCGTTGTCTTGTCACGGGCCGTGTGCAGGGCGTGTTCTATCGCGCCAGTGCAGCCGAACATGCGCAGCAATTGGGGATCACTGGTTACGCCAGGAATTTACCGGACGGGCGCGTAGAGGTGCTCGCCTGCGGAGAGCAGGCAAGCGTTGGGGTGTTCTGTGAATGGCTGAGGAAAGGGCCGCCCGCGGCCAAGGTAAGCGGCGTTGAGATAATCGAAACAGGCTGTGATCCGATGCCAGTGGGGTTCAACATCCACTGAATATGGACTCTAGTTCCAATACCACTTCTTGCTCAGCGCTTTCAGTACCTTGTCCGAATAATCGATTCCCACCGTAGCGCCGTTGTAGCGCTGCAGGGCCTCACGGATGTCGCCCTTGGACTTGCCCAAGTAATACTTGAGGATGGTGCACCCCATGCGCAGATTGGTGCGGGCGTGCACCAGGCTGTCGTCACTGCGGCCGATGAGCTTCAGCCAAAACGGCATGATCTGCATGAGCCCCACAGCCCCGGAATGGGAAACGGCGTAGGGGTCGAACTTGCTCTCCACGTGGATGAGCGCCAGCACCAGCTGCGGCGGCACCTGGGCGCGGCTCGCTTCGGCGTGGATCAACTTGAGCAAGCTCATGCGCTGGTCAGGATCGGGGACGAGATCCGCCATGCGCTCCGACATGTCCGTGAGCCAGACCTGGGCCTCGTACTTGTCCTGAAAGTCGGTGGTGTCCGCTTCCGCCTGCTGCACCAGGGCGATGAGTTCCGGGTCGGGCTGCGTGAGTTTCTCCGCCTGAGCGCTTGTTCCGGCGCTGAGCCCCGATATCAGGATCAGTACCGGCAGCACAGCGCGCATCAATGCCCCAGACGCTGCTTGAGGAAGGCCATGAGTTCGCCCTGGGGAACGTTCTGGTTATCCGTGTCCCGGCGGCCCTTGTATTCCACCGTGCTTGCGTCCAGTCCCCGCTCCGAGAGCACCAGGCGGTGGGGGATGCCGATGAGTTCCGCGTCCGCGAACATGGGTCCCGGACGCATGTCCCGGTCATCCATGAGCACATCGTAGCCCGCCTTCTGCAATGCAGCATAGAGTTTCTCTGCGGCCTTCTTCACCTTCTCGGACTTGCCCATGTTGAGGGGCAGCAGGGCAAGGTCGAAGGGCGCGAGCGGCGCGGGCCAGATGATGCCGCGCTCATCGTGGTTCTGTTCTATGGCAGCGGCCACAGTACGTGTAACCCCCAGGCCGTAACAGCCCATCTGTAATGCCACGGCCTTGCCCTGTTGGTCTAGCACTGTCGCGCCCATGTCCATGGAATACTTATCCCCCAGCTGGAACACGTGACCCACCTCGATGCCGCGGGCGATGCCGAGGGTGCCCTTGCCGTCAGGGGAGGGGTCGCCAGGCTGCACTTTGCGGATGTCTTCCACGCGCGTGACCCGTGCATCTCGTTCCCAGTTGGTGCCCGTGTAGTGCTTGCCCGCCTGGTTGGCGCCGCAGACGAAGTCAGCCAGCTGGGCCGCTGACCGGTCCACGATCACCGGCACGCTCTCCGGGAGCTTCACCGGTCCGATGAACCCGGGTTTGCACTGCAGGGCCTTCCCGATCTCCTCTTCACTGGCCAGTACCGACTCACCCGGCAATTCCTTGAGCTTCGCCGCCTTGGCCTCGTTGATCTCGTGATCGCCCCGCAGGCACAGGGCCACGAGGCCCTTCTCGCCGCGCACGATGAGGGTCTTCACGCACTGCTTGGGATCCACCTTCAGGAAAGCCGAGACCTCTTCGATGGTCTTCTGGCTGGGAGTGTCCACCGCCTGCAGCGCCGCCTTGGGCGCGGCGCGCGCGCCTTTGGGGGCAAGCGCCTCCGCCAGCTCCACATTGGCGGCGTAATCCGATCCGTCCGAGAAGGCGATGGCGTCCTCTCCTGAGTCCGCCAGCACGTGAAACTCGTGGGAGGCGCTGCCGCCGATGGCGCCGGTATCGGCTTTCACTGCGCGGAACTTGAGTTGCAGGCGCGTGAAGATGCGTGCATAGGTGTCGTACATGTTTTGATATTCGCGAGCCAGGTCTTCCGGGGTCACGTGGAAGGAATAGGCGTCCTTCATGATGAACTCGCGGGCGCGCATCACACCGAAGCGCGGCCGGATCTCGTCGCGGAACTTGGTCTGGACCTGGTAAACGTTGAGCGGCAATTGCTTATAGCTGCGCAGCTCGCCCCTGGCCCAGTCGGTCACCACCTCCTCATGGGTGGGACCGTAGCAGTAGTCCTGTTCCTTGCGGTCCTTGATCTTGAGCAGTTGCCCACCGAACTTCTGCCAGCGACCGGTCTCCTCCCAGAGTTCCTTGGGTTGGATGGAGGGCATGAGCATCTCCAGGGCGCCGGCGCGATCCATCTCCTCGCGCACGATGCCTTCCACCTTCTTGAGCACCCGATGGCCTAGTGGGGTCCAGGTGTAGATGCCGGCTGCCAACTTGCGCAGCATCCCCGCGCGCAGCATCAATTTGTGGCTCGCGGTCTCCGCATCGGCCGGGGTCTCCTTGACGGTGTTCAGGGGGAAGCGGGAGGCGCGCATGGGTCTCGCTGTAGGTTTTGTGTCGGAAAGTCCGTATTCTAACGGTCCGTGCTCCCTTAAGCCTAGCGGTAGCGATGCAATGCGCCTCCTTTACGACGCCGACACCGAACCCGCCCTGATCCGGCGCCGCCGTGTCGCGGTGCTGGGTTTCGGCGCTCAAGGGCGGGCGCAGGCGGGTAACCTCAAGGATTCTGGCGTGGATATCATCGTGGGGCTGCGCGCCGGCTCCGGTTCGCGTGTCGCGGCGGAAGCGGCAGGTCTCCAGGTCCGGGAGCCTGCCGAGGCGGTGGCTGCTGCGGATCTCGTGGTGATGCTCATCCCCGACGAAGTCCAGCCCCAGGTATACCGGGAGACCGTCGAGCAAGCTCTGAAGCAGGGTGGTGCCCTGGTATTCGCCCATGGCTTCAATATCCATTACCGGCGCATCGCTCCCCGGCCGGACCTGGACGTAGTCATGGTGGCCCCCAACGGCATTGGCGAACAAGTGCGTCTGCAATATGAAGCCGGCCACGGTGTGCCTGGGATGATCGCGGTGCACCAGGACGCGAGCGGTGGCGCCCGGGCGCTGGCACTATCCTACGCATGGGCCTTGGGACTCGCTCGTGCCGGCATCATCGAATCCAGCTTCCGCGAGGAGACCGAGACCGACCTCTTTGCCGAACAGGCGGTGCTCTCTGGCGGTCTTACCCATCTCATCGGCGCTGCGTTTGAGACGCTGGTGGAGGCGGGGTACGCCCCCGAGATCGCGTACTTCTGCTGCCTGCACGAGATCAAGCTCATGGCGGACATGATCTACGCCCGCGGCATCGCAGGCATGCGTGAATCGATATCCGCCACCGCCGAGTTTGGGGATTACACCCGCGGCCCCCGTGTCGTGGGCCCCGAGGCCCGCACCGCCATGCGTGCCATGCTCGAAGAAATACGCAGCGGCAGCTTCGCCGCCGAACTCGCGCGGGAGATGGAATCCGGCAAACCTGTCATAAAGGCCGGCCGAGCCGCGGCCCGTGCTGCGCTCATAGAAAAAATCGGCGAAACCATACGCAAAGGCATGACCCAGAAGAATTGAGACACCCTGCGGCGTTCATGGCATCATGTGCGTATCA
>DATGHI010000158.1:0-2071 GCA_035308065.1 Gammaproteobacteria bacterium
GGGGCCCTGGATCGGGTGTGGCATTGTCTCGAGTCTTACCTGGGGTTGAGGCCGCCCATCGAACTGCCGTCGCTGCAGCAGCCCACCTTCATGCGGTTTCCCGGGCTCCCGGCACGCGCCTGGTTCGAGCGCGAAGAATTCCCCTGGATGGCGGACATGGAGCGCGAGACCGGCGCTGTCCGCGAAGAACTCCTGGCCGTACTGGCGGGAGACGAGGGCTTCCGGCCGTTCGTGGAGATGCCCAAGGAACATCCGGGTGCGGCCTATTGGCAGGCGCTAAACCACTCGCCCAGCTGGAACGCGTTCTTCTTCTACCGGGATGGCAGGCCGTTCGCCGAGAACCAGGCGCGTTGTCCGCGGACACTCGCCGCGCTAGACGCGGCACCCCTCAACCGCGTGGCGGACCACTCGCCGGAATCGCTGTATTCGGTGCTGAAGCCGGGCGCCCATATCCCGCCCCACACCGGTGTTATCAACGTGCGCCTGGTGGTGCACCTGCCGCTGATCGTACCGCCGGACTGCGGTATCCGGGTCGGGAGCGAGACCCGTGGCTGGCAGGAGGGCCAGTGCATCGTGTTCGACGACACCTACGAGCACGAAGCCTGGAACAAGAGCGACCGCACTCGGGTGGTGCTGATCTTCGACGTGTGGAACCCCTATCTCAGCGCCGCGGAACGGGACGGCATGCAGGCGGCCATCGAGGCATTGGGACATTTCAACAGACGCTATAGCGGGGAACCGCTGCCTACTCACTGACCCGTCTCGAAACGAAAGAAGCCGCTTGAAGCGGCTTCTTTTCATCTGAGCGGTTCATTTCATCACGCCATCCCTGGCCCTCTGCCCAGCCTGACCATCCTGGTCAGGCGTTCGCCGCTTCGCGGTTCACCCCGCAGTTATCCCGCCCTTGAGGACGTAGACGTCGAAACCACGTTCACTGAGGATATACGCGCCGGCGGAACTGCGCCGGCCGGTGTCGCAATACACAACGTACTTCTTCTTGGGATCGAGGGTGTCGAGCTTCAGGCGGATGAAGTAGAGCGGGATATTGATGGCGTTTTCCTGGTGCTGGTTCTCGAATTCGCTGGGCAGGCGCACGTCCAGCCACTGGCCGCCGCCAGCGACGATCTTATTGGCCTCGTCCATGGGTATCCACTTCTGGCTGGGCTCATTCAGGAGCTTCTTGAAGTCCTCTTTGGCGAGACGCACCAGCGAGCCGTCGGTGGCCATGGTGATGGTGGCATTGCGCTTGGCGTCGGAGATCAGGGCCTCTTCGCCGAAGCCGTCACCGGTGACCAGTTCCGCGAGCTTGATGCCGGCCTTGTTGGTAGGCGTCTCGCGGGTGACTACGCATTTGCCAGAGGTGACGATGTAGAAGTAGTCGCCTTCATCGCCCTGCTTGATCACCACATCGCCCGCCTTGCGCGCGATGTTTTCCATGCGCATCAGCACCGCCTGGATGTTGGCGGGCGGGATGCGGTGGAAGGCCTTGGTCTGGAGGATGGTGGTCATCCAGTCGTCGGTGGAAGACTATTCATGGGCCTGCAACTCGCCCACCTCGAAAGCACCGGTCTGGTCCCAGGTGAGCATGATGTCCAGCAGGTCGCTATCCACCGTGAAGTATTCGGCGTTGGTCTTGGCGCGGACCGACAGGTGCCGCGGGATCTGCGGGGCGAGGGGGTGGCGGGACTCCTCGGTGCCGCCCGCTATCGTGCGTACCACCTTGTCGCCGGAACGCAGCTCCACCTCGCCCTTCACGAGATAGACGGTGCGCTTGTCGGCGTCCCCTTGGCGGAAGATGTAGCGGCCTGCCTCGATATCCTGCACCTGGCTCTTGGAGGCCAGGTCATTCTGGTTCTCGGGTTTGAGCCCGCTCAGGGGTGAGAATTGTTTCAGCAGTTCCCGGTCAAGGGGTCGCGGTGCCATGCGTCTTCAGCCTTTGAACGGTTGTTGTTCGCCGGGGGAAACCCCATCCCGGTGGGCCGGGCGGTCAAAATTCTAACATATCCGCTCCGGTAACCCCTGAAGGGGCAGGTCAGCCGGGCGGGCTCGCCACCGGCACCGGCCGGCGGTT
>DATGHI010000159.1:0-3058 GCA_035308065.1 Gammaproteobacteria bacterium
TGCTGCTCGACGGGTTCTCGGTCATCAAGGCCGGCATGGACGAAGAGGAAGTCCGGGTGCTCGACCGTCCAGGGCAGGTTTGTGAAAAAGTCCTTGTGGGCCTGCGGCATTTTCGCCACAAGCTCGGCGGCGCAGGTGGCTCCGTAGGAGGCCAGGGTCTTGGCGTTGCGGATCGGGATGCGGGCGGCGTAGAACTCTTGGTGCGGACTGTCCACGAGGCCGAGCGCCTTCGTGTCAGAGGACGTGTCACAATGAGGGTTAGGGGACACGAAGTGTTACGAGTCCTGACCGGCTGATTCGAGTAGACGGGAGGCCCACGTCCGGTTTTCTGGTCGGCATCGCCCGACCAGGAGGACCTGGCCGATGGCTCCCAAGCTCTCACCGGAGGAGATCGTGTCGCTTCACGTCCTTAAGAGTAAGGGGCAATCCAATACCCAGATTGCCCACACCCTCGGCGTTTCCGAGGGTACCGTCCGCTACCACCTGCTGCGTCAGGGGCAGCCGGATGGACGCCAGCACAAGCCGCGCAAGGCCGAGACCCTCGCCGAGGTCATCGACCACTGGGTCTTCACGTACCAACCTCAGGTGCGTGACGGCCAACCGCTGCGGCCCGTCAACATCCGCGCCCTGTTCGATCACCTGGTGCTCGAACATACCTACGACGGCTCCTACAAGTCCGTCCTGCGCTTCGTGCGGGCACGCTACCCCAGGCCCCGGCTGCGACCCTTTCGGCGCGTCGAGACGCCGCCGGGCGCCCAGGCCCAGGTCGATTGGGGCGAGTTTCCCCGCATCGACGTGGGCGAGGGGCCGCAGACCTTGTACGGCTTCGTGCTGGTGCTGTCGCATTCGCGTCAGGAGGCCCTGGTCTGGTGCCGCTGCATGGATCAGTTGGCCTGGCACCATGCCCACACCGAGGCCTTCCGACGCCTGGGCGGCATCGCGGCGGTGCTGCGTATCGACAACCTCAAGACCGGCGTGGGAGTGGGGGCCGGGCCGTGGGGCCAGCTCAACGAGGCCTACCGCAGCTACGCCAAGGGGCTGGGCTTCCACATCGACGCCTGCTTGCCGCGCTGTCCGGAGGACAAGGGCAAGGTGGAGAACAAGGTCGGCAACCTCAAGCGTCGCCTGCGTCTGGAGGGCCGCTGGTTCGACGGCCTGGAGGCGTTGCAGGACTGGACCGACCAGGAACTGACGCGCTGGGCGCAAAGGCGTGTGTGCCCGGCCACCGGCGACAGTGTCGCGGCGAGTTGGCAGGCCGAGCAGTCGCGCTTGCGGCCGCTGCCGGCGGTCCTGCCGCTGGCGTTCGATGTGGCCCTGACGCGGCTGGTGCATAAGGACTGCACCCTCAGCTTCGAGGGGCGGGTCTACAGCGTGCCGTTCGTGCTGTGCGGGCTGCGGGTGGAAGTGCGTGGCTGTGCCGAGGTGGTGCAGGTGCTCCACCAGGGCCAGGTGGTGGCGCAGCATCCGCGGCACAGTCGGGTGCGGCTGCTGCTCGATCCGACGCACTACCAGGGGCCGGGGGATGAGCGGGTGGCGCCGCCGGTGCCGTTGGGCAAGATGGGGCAACGGCTGCAAGAGATCGTGGCGCAGCCGGTCGAGCAACGCCCCCTGGACCTGTATGCCGCACTGGCGGAGGTGGCCCGATGAGCGTCACCCCGATCGTGGCCGTGCCGCCGGCCAAGACGAGCGCCGGTCCGCTGCTGGAAGTGGACCGGACACGCGAGCGGTTGGAGCAGTTGGGGCTGTGCCACGCGGCCGTGGCGTTGGCGGAGGAGTTGTCCGAAGCGGTCAAGCACGACCGTGCGCCGCATGCGGTGCTGGACCGGCTGCTGGTGCGCGAGATCGAGGCCCGCGACGAGCGGCGTGTGCGCACCTCCCTGAAGCTGTCCAACCTGCCGCCCGGCATGACGCTGGGGAACTTCGACTTCAACTTCCAGCCCTCGATCGAACGGCGGCAGATCGAGACGTTGGCGACGTGCGCCTTCATCCGCGAGCACTGTACGCTGTTGGTGCAGGGTCCGCCGGGCGTGGGCAAGACGCACCTGGTCGTCGGACTGGCGGTCAAGGCGATCGAGCAGGGTTTCAGCGTGGCCTTCTACCGGCTGGAGGAGTTGCTCTTCGAGATGCGCAAGGACGCGGGTAGCTCACCGCAGACGCTGCGGCGGAAGAAGTATTTCAACGTGTCGTATCTGGTGGTGGATGAGATGGGGATGGAGCCAATGAGCCGCGAGGACGCCAGCCTGTTCTTCCGCCTGGTCAGCTACCGCTACCGGCGTGGCAGCACGGCGATCACGACGAACAAGGCGGTCAAGGACTGGCCGGGCATCCTGGCCGGCGACGAGGCCATGACGGCGGCGGTGCTGGACCGGCTGTTGCACCAGAGCGTGGTGCTTAACATCCGCGGGCGGAGCTACCGTTTGCAGGAGTTGGAGAAGCTGATGAAATGAGGCGCCGGCCAGGAAGTGGCGCCCGGGTGTGCCCGACGGTGCGTTTTTGGAGGCATGGACTCCGGTGTCCGATGGGGGGAGGGTGCCCTCGGCCACCCGCGTGGCACGAGGGCCCCTGGTGCCATCGGCACACCGTCGGCCGGGCTATCCCTTGGCGGGTTGCGCGCCCGCAGAGCCCGCCTCCGTTTCACCCGGCGGCAGGAGAGTAGCCAGGCGCAGCGGAGAGAACAAGGCCAGGAGAGGCGTCCGCGTTGTCGGTGGGCAGTGGCAAGGAAAGGGAGCAACTGCCCAGAGTGGGAGGGTCAAGGAAGAGAGAGAAGTGGCTTCGGGCGTTCCGAGGCTAACGGTCAGGCTCGTAAAGGTTCGTGTCCCCTAACCTCGTGAAGGTTGGTGTCCCTTGACAGAAGAGAAGTTCAGCTTGAATGACAGACCCCGTCTGGCCCAGGCGGGGTGGTTGGAGAGTCGATCACACCGCGTCCGAAGAAGGTCCAGCTTCCTCCAGGGATTCCTCACCAGCCGACCTGCTTCGACCGCGTAGTTGAAGACACCCTTGGCCACCCGCAGATGGTGGTTGATGGTCGTGCCGGCCAGGTCCGCCTTCTGGAGCTTCA
>DATGHI010000160.1:0-11858 GCA_035308065.1 Gammaproteobacteria bacterium
GCTCCCTCACCTGCCCCGCCTCCACGGTCGGCATCGTCACCATCAAGCCCACCGTGGGCCTGGTGAGCCGCGCGGGCATCGTGCCCATCTCCCACAGCCAGGACGGCGCGGGTCCCATGACCCGCAGCGTGGCGGACGCGGCCGCCCTGCTCACGGTCATGGCGGGCTCCGATCCCCGCGATCCGGCCACCCAAGACGCGGACAAGCACAAGACCGATTACACGAAGTCGCTCGATCCCGACGGGCTGCGCGGCAAGCACATCGGCGTAGTCTGCGACCTCGCCGGCTTCGACACCAACGTAGACCGTATCCTGAACCGCAACGTGGCGGCCATGCGCGCCGCTGGCGCTGTGGTCACACCCGTGACCCTGCCCCACATCCACGACTACAGCAAGCAGGAGATGACCGTGCTGCTCTACGAGTTCAAGCACGATCTCAACGACTATCTGGCCACGCGGCCAGGAGTGAAAGTGAAGACCCTGGAGGACGTGATCGCTTTCGACAAGGCCAACGCCGCGCAGGAGATGCCCTGGTTCGAGCAGGAACTGCTGCTGCAGGCGCAGGCGGAAGGCCCGCTCACAGACAAGGCTTACGTGACGGCGCTCGCCGAGGAGAAACGCCTCGCCGGACCCGAAGGCATCGACGCCGCGCTCGCGGCCGGTAAGCTCGATGCGCTCATGGCACCGGCGGGCGGTCCCGCCTGGATCACGGACCTGCTCACTGGCGACCACTTCAGCGGCGGCGGCG
This sequence comes from Gammaproteobacteria bacterium, assembly GCA_035308065.1. Classification (GTDB taxonomy): domain Bacteria; phylum Pseudomonadota; class Gammaproteobacteria; order Natronospirales; family REEB76; genus DASUBN01. The sequence goes on from DATGHI010000160.1 coordinate 748, forward strand.
ACAGCCCGGCGGCGGTGGCGGGTTATCCCTCCATCACCGTGCCGGCCGGCAACGTGCACGGCCTGCCGGTGGGCATGGTGTTCTTCGCAGGCGCCTGGAGCGAAGCCGAGCTCATCGGCATAGGTTACGGTTTCGAGCAGACGACCAAAGCGAGGATAGAACCCAAGTTCCTCACGGAGACTCCGGCAGCGACGGGGAATGCAACTGATGAAGCGCCCGCCGTCTGCCCGACGAACAACCAGCAGTAAGCTGCGAGATTCCGGGAACAGCTTAAACGTTATAGCTGAGAGGCTTGTTGCTGCGCCTGTACCAATCGGCGCCCATGGGTTCGAACACGTGGCAGTTATCCATCTCGCCGCCGTAGATATGCAGCGAGACGGCTCTCTGGTCCGGCAGCGGATTGCGGATCAGGTGGTACTCATGGGGCGGGATGAGGCAGCCGGCGGAGCCGGTGCCCGCCTGCAGCGTGCCGCAATGCTCGAAACGGAAGCGCTCGCCGTGGCGCTCCGCCACTTCGTACTGCTGCACTTCGATCTGACCCTGCCAAACGCCTTCCACGCACCACATGCCGGCATGGTCGTGGATGGGTGTGCCCTGCCCCGGCCCCCAGGTCATGGCCACCACGGTGTAGCCCAGTTCCCGGCTGCGGTACAGCAGGCGGCGCGCGTAGCTCCCGGCGCAGGGGGCGCACACGCTCTCGGGGAGCGCGACGTCGTGGGTGCGGAACAGATCGCAGAGTAGATCCTTGATGGCGTGGGTGGTCGCGCGCGGATCGGCGCGCCGGACCGCCTCGTCCAGCAAGGGGATCAGACGCTCGGCACCCTGGAATTCAACGCTCTGCATTCGGCACCCGCATCATTCAGCGCATTATAGCGCCGCGAGGAACTCACCCACGGCGGGGCGGAAGCGTTCCATGTCCACCAGGAAGGAATCGTGGCCCTGCTTGGACGGCAGCGGCAGGAACTCGGTGGCGACACCGGCGCGGGTCAGGGCCTCGGCCAGAGCGTGCTGCTGGTGCAGCGGGAACAGTATGTCGGTCTCGACCCCCACCACCAGCGCCTGCTTGAGCTTCAGACGCTTGAGGGCCTTGTCGACGCTGCCGCCGTGCTCCGCCATGTCGAACAGGTCCATGGCGCGGGACAGGTAGAGATAGGAGTTGGGATCGAAGCTCCCTACGAAGGCCTGGGCGCGGGATTCCAGATAGGCTTCCACCTCGAATTCGGCGCCGAAGGGCTCACCACCTGCGTTGGCGCGCTCGCGGCCGAAGCGCTCGAGCCACTCGCGGGCGGAGCGATAAGAGATCATGCCGAGCTTGCGCGCGAGACGCATGCCTTCGCGCGGCCCCTCGCCGGGGGCGTAATGCCCACCCTGCCAGGCACCATCGCTGTGGATCAGTTCGCGCTGCAGGGAGCGCACCGCGATGGCGAAGGGTTCCGAGTGGGTGGCGGAAGACAGGCTCACCAGCACATCCACTTCGCCCGGGAACATCAGCGCATAGGCGAGCGCACTCATGCCTCCCATGGAAGGACCCATCACCACCTGCACCCTCGGTAGTCCCAGGGATTTCAACAAGCCGTGGGCCGCAGCAGCCACGTCCTCCAATGTCAGGGTCGGGAACGCAGGGCCATAGGGCTTGCCGCTGCGCGGGTCTAGGCACGAAGGACCGGTGGAACCGAAGCAGCTACCGAGGGAGTTCACACAGATGACGTGGAAGCGCTCGGTGTCGATGGACTTGTCGGGCCCCAACATCTCCTCCCACCAGCCGGGCGACGGGTCCTCGCCACTGGAGGCGGCGTGGGACGAAGGCGAGAGGCCGGTGAACAGCAGCAGCACATTGTCCTTGGCGGCATTGAGCTTGCCCCAAGACTCGTAGGCCACCTGCACGTCCGTGAGCTCGCCGCCCAGACGCATGGCAAAGCGCCCCGGGAGAGTAACTATGCGGCGCGCGGTGGCTGCCGTGGGAGCCGGGCCACCGCTGTGAACTGTGAGATGGGGTTTCATGGGGCTATTTTACCCGCCGCCGGCCGTGAGCCACAGGCCCGTGAGCCCCAGGCAAAGCAGGAAGAACGGCAAGGACCAGGCATGGAAGGCCCAGAAGCTCCCCGGCTGGGACCCCAAGCGCAGGGCGATGAGGTTCGCCAGGGAGCCGATCACCAGACCGAAGCCACCCACGTCGACACCCCAGGCGAGGTGTCGCCAGTCGGACGAATACTGGGAGAGCAGGATCGTGGCCGGCACGTTACTGATGGCCTGGGACAGGAATGCCCCCGTGAGGTACAGCGTGCCGGGGCGCTGCAACTCCAACCCGGCGATGCCTTCCCGCACCCAGGCGAGCCGACCCACCAGCCTCAAATCCACGAACATCAACGTGAACACCAGCAGCAACGGCCAGTCAAGGCGACGCACCGCGCCGCGGAAAGCTGCGACAAAAAGCAGCGCTACCGCCAGCAACGCATATCCCACCTGATGGAGGTCGGCGAGCGTGATGAAAGGCACGAACAGCCCCGCCGAAGCGGCGAGCATGGGACGATCCAGCGCCACCTCGGCTTCGAGTCTCTCCAGATGCAGGGCATTCGGCCGGAAGGCGAGGAACGCGAAGACGAATAGGCAGATGCCGGCGATCAGGAACGGGGGCCACAAGGCGACGACGAACTCATGGAAATGGACACCCGAAGACTGCCACAGGAATATGTTCTGCGGGTTACCGATGGGCGTGAGCATGGATCCGGCATTCACCGCCAACGCTTCGAAGATCACCAGACGGCGCACCGGCAGCACGGCGTAGCGCCTCAAGCCCAGGGTGAGGGGCACCAAGATGAACAGCGCGATGTCGTTGGTGAGCAATGCCGAACTCGCTAGCGCGGCGGCCAGCAGAAAGAAGGCAAGGCGTCGTTCGTCGTGGACGTGACTCAGGATGCGTGCCGCGAGCCGCTGCAGGAAGCCGCTCTCCTCGATCCCTGCTGTGAGCAGCAGCAAACCCGTGAGCGTGCCCAAGGTGGGCCAGTCCACCAGGCTGGGATAGATCCGGATGCGCGCGGGTTGCAGAGCACTCAACACGAGCAGCACGCCCAGGAGCGTCCACAGCAGGTAGTCCCTGCGCAACGAATACCCGCTAGCACTCACTGGGGCTGCTTGTAGATGACTCCGTCCTTCATGACGAAAGCCACGTGTTCCAGCACGCTCACGTCCACGGTGGGGTCTCCAGGGACCGCCACGAGATCCGCATAGGCGCCGGTGGCGATGCGCCCGAGATCCGATTCATGGCCGAGGATCCTGGCATCCACGGTGGTGGCGGCCAAGAGCGCCTGCACCGGCGTCATGCCGTCCCTCACCAGCCATTCGATCTCGCGGTAATTGGTGCCGTGGGCGTAGACGCCCACGTCGCTGCCACAGCCCACCGTGACGCCGGCTTTGAGGGCGAGGGTGAGGGCGCGGTGCGCATCCTCCATGGCCTGGGTGGGCGGCGTCTTGCCCGGCACGTAACCCTGGAAGTATTGCGAATAGGCTTCTTCGGCCGTGAGCGTAGGCAGGTAGGCTACGTGATGTTCCGCCATGAGTTTGAAGACTTCTGCCGTGCCTTCGAAGCCGTGTTCGATGCTGTCCACGCCCGCCAGCACCGCACGGCGCATGCCCTCCGGGGTAAAAGCGTGGGCCGACACCGGTCGACCGAGGGAATGGGCCGCCTCCACTAGCGCGTTCAGTTCCTCCTGGGTGAAGGTCGGCACCACGCTGCCGTTGGGTCCGCAGCGGTAATCGGCGTACACCTTGATCCAGTCAGCGCCGTGGCCCGCCTGTTCGCGCACCGCCGCGAGGATCTCCGGCACACCGCTCACCGCCTCCCCGCCCTGGGGCAGATCAAGGTCGTCGCGGAAACCGCGAGGCCCTGGGCCGTAGCAGCTGCTGGCGACGATCGCGCGGGTGGCCACCCACAGCCGCGGCCCCGGGATCATGCCCTCCTCGATGGCGCGTTTCACCGAGAGGTCCGCGTAGCCCGCGCCCTCGGTGCCCAAATCCCGCAGCGTGGTGAAGCCGGCCATCAGGGTCGCCTGAGCGTGCCGCACCGCTTCGATCGTTCGGTAGGCCTCCGGCTCCTTCAGTACCTGGTCGTTCCAGAGAGTTTCGTTGTAGGGATGCAGGAAGAGATGGGAATGCAGGTCCATGAGCCCCGGCAATAACGTCATGCCCGGCAATTCCACGATGTGTGCGCCGGGGGGCTCCGTAAGCTTGTCTGCGGGACCCACCGCCACAATGCGCTCGCCTTCCACCAGCACTTCCCAGCCCGGGTGCGCGACGGTGTCGCTCGCGGTGAACACCGCCGCCGGTTTGAGGAGATAGGCTGCGGGAACCGTATCGGCCTGGACCGCGCCTGAGAGCGCGAGGGCGGCCAGCAAGCCCGACAGCCAGGGACGGGGGCGATGGTGCATGGCTTCCTCCTGGCCTGCCGCCCGGACCGGGCGGGTTAAACATATATTAGTGCAGGGGCCACGGGGAACACCTGACCGGCCTGTGCTGCCGTCCGTCGCCCCAATCCCTTCGCCGGTCGCGCCACCGCCGAATTCTCCCGGGGAACCTCTACTATTTTGCCTCATGAAACGCCAGGCGGGATTCATCCTAGTATTACTGACATGAGCCCTCCGTGTCCTTTCGGGTCCAAACGCGCCGCAGGCTTCTCACTCATCGAGGTATTGGTCGCGCTCGTGATCCTGTCGGTGGGCACGCTGGGGATCGCGGCCATGATGGCGGTATCACTGCAGAACAAGAACAGCGCTTACAGCCGCGCACAGGCCAGCGATCTCGCCTATACCATCCTAGACCGCATGCGCGCGAACCGCGCCACCGCCATCCAACATGGCTACGACATCGCACTGGGCGCCACCCCAGTCAACCCACCGCCGGGCGGTTGCATCGGCATTGCAGCGGACTGTAGTCCCACCCAGATCGCGGATCTGGATCTCACCCAATGGAAATACAGCCTCGCGGGCATTCTGCCATCAGGTGACGGGAGCGTACGTACCGTGGGGCTCAATCAGATGACCGAGGTCACCATCACCATCCAGTGGAGCGATAGACGGCCGGGGCAGGCAGCCGACGTCGTCAACAGTACCGCGGCTCCAGCTGCCGCTACAGTCAGTTTCGTCGTCAGTTCCGGATTATGAAAAACTTGCGTACGGAATCGACGCACCAAGCCGGCTTTTCCCTGCCGGAACTGATGGTGGCGACCTTGCTGGGCATGATCCTCACCGCCGGGGTGGTCTCAGTGTATACCGCCAGCATGAAAGACTACGCTCTGAACAACGCCCTGGAAGATGTACAGAAAAGCGGCCGCTTGGCCTTGAGTCTCCTGGAACCGAAGATACGCATGGCGGGATTCTTCGGGTGCGGCCATAGCATGCAGCCGGGAAGTATTCTCAAAACCGATCTGGCGATCTATAGCGCCGCCGCAGCGGTCCAAGGTTACGAATACATCGGCACCGGTATGGGAGTGACGTATCCAAACATAACCCACGCCCTGAAAGCCGGGATCAGCGCCGCCGACTGGTCGCCCTCTCTCCCTCCTGAAATGAGCCAAGCCATCGGCGTCAATTCCGCGGGCCCCGGTGCCGCCGTTCCTGGCAGCGATATCCTATTGCTCCATGAGGCCGCACCTGGGGGAATCGACCTTGTGGACCCCTACACAGACGACGCGGGTGGCTTGTTCGTGACGACAGGTCAAGATGCACAGTTGGCGATCGGCGAAATTGTGGTGGTCAGCGACTGCAAACATGCTGATTTGTTCCAGATCACCAATATCGGGGGAAACTATCAGGATGGAAAACACGACCGCATCGATCGCTCAGCGGATGCCACCTTCAGCCCCGGAAATGATCCCTCAGGACAATCCAGTCATAACAACTACGGTGCAGGCTCGCAGATCCTTCCCTATGAGACCTATCTCTTCTACATAGGCATGGACCGGGATAAGAACCCGTCTTTGTACGAAATCTCCCTGGGAAACAATGCCGCGTTGGGTAAGCCAGTCGAACTGGCGTCCGGCGTCGAGAGCATGCAGATGCTGTACGGTGTGGATACGGACGGTGATGAGATACCCAACCAGTACCTGACCGCCGACCAAGTCACCGATTGGAGCCACGTGGTATGCATACGCATCGCCTTGCTGACGCGTAGCGGCGGAAACATCACGAATGCAGGCAGCGAGTCTTCATTCAAGTTGCTGGATCCATCCAACGGCCTGACACTGACGGTGTCGGGCGACGGGCATATCCGCAAGGTGTTCGAAGAGACCATCTCCATCCGAAACCACCTGCCATGATGGATACATTCGAGAACCCGGCCGTTTCCAGGCGCGTCCAACGCGGGATGGTTCTGTACATTTCCCTGCTGCTCCTGCTGGTACTGACGCTCATCGGGCTCGCGGCCACACGCAGCACCACCTCCGACGAGCGCATGGCCGGCACCCAGCGGGACCACGATCTGGCGTTCCAGGCGGCGGAAGCCGCGCTCCGGGACGGCGAGAGCATGCTGGTGAACGCCTCCCCCGGTGACTTCGACGATACCAACGGCTTATACGACAGCGACGCCTCCATCACGTGGGAAACCGCCGACTGGAGCGACACGGGCATGGACCCCGCCTTGAGAACCCTCTCCTACACGGGCACCTTCATTCCGGCTCCCGCCCACCCGCCGCGGTTTTACCTTGTCAGGACCGCGCAAACTGGCGCCGCCCCGGGTCAGAGCGCGGCCGATGACAGCCCAGCTATCCCTGCAACCATTTACAAGGTCACCGCCAAGGGCTGGGGTTTTAACGTCAACGATACCGTGATACTCGAGAGCACTTATGAGGTAAGCAAGCCCGGCACAGGTGCCCGTCTGTCTTGGCAGCAGTTACTATGAACATCGCTACGTCCGGCATTGATGAACAGCGATGCCCGGCGGTCCTAGGCAACAGACAACAACTTCACCCCATGACGCTCACCGACACTGGCGTGCAGGGCCCGGGCTTTGCTGGTAACCGGCAAAACCACGCGACTCATTCGGCTATCACGGCCGGTCACACCGGCCGGTATTTTTCTCGCGGCTTGACGGCTGGCGTTTTGCCCCCATTTACGCCACCATGACCGCCCCTCCCCATCCCGCCTGACGACGCCATGCAGACCCTCTCCAGCATGGAACGCCGCCTGCAACGCCTCGCTTCCGCCGGCGCTGACGGCGTGGTGCTGCGCAGCGGCCACAAGGGGCTGGAGAAGGAAAGCCTGCGGGTAGGTCGCGATGGGCATCTTGCCCAGACGCCGCACCCGCGTGCCTTGGGCTCGGCCCTGACACATCCTTACATCACCACGGATTATTCCGAAGCATTGCTGGAGTTCGTGACACCGCCGTTCGCGGACGTGCGCGAGACCCTCGGGTTCCTCAAGGACATCCACGCCTACGTCTATAAAAACCTCTCCGACGAGATGCTCTGGGCCACCAGCATGCCCTGCGCCCTGGAGGGTGAGGACAGTATCCCCATCGCGCGCTACGGCAAGTCCAACGTCGGCATGATGAAACACGTCTATCGCCGCGGCCTGGGCTGGCGCTACGGACGCACCATGCAGACCATCTCCGGCGTGCATTTCAACTATTCCTTCCCCGAGGGCCTCTGGCCCCTGCTCGCCGGACTGGAAGGCGACGGACGTGGGCCGCAGGAGTTCAGGAACGATTGGTACTTCCGGTGTCTGCGCAACTTCCAGCGCCTGGGCTGGCTCGTGCCCTATCTCTTCGGCGCCTCGCCGGCCATGTGCAAGACCTTCCTGCGCGGTCGCGACCTCAAGTTCCCTGAATTCGATCCCCACAGCTTCTACGAGCCCTTCGGCACCTCCCTGCGCCTGTCGGACATCGGCTACAAGAACAGCAACCAGGCGCGTATCGGCGTCACTTACAACGGCCTGGACGAATACGTATCTACCCTGAGCCACGCTATTAGCACGCCGGAGCCGGAATACCAGCGCATCGGCGTCAAGGTGGACGGCGAATGGCGCCAGCTCAACGTCAACATCCTGCAGATCGAGAACGAGTTCTACGGCTCCATCCGCCCGAAGCAGCCCATCCATTCTGGCGAACGCGCGACGCTCGCACTCAAGCGCCGCGGCGTGATGTACCTGGAGGTGCGTGCCCTGGACGTGAACGCCTACGATCCCACCGGCGCTGACGAACCGGCGCTGCGTTTCATCGAGGCGTTGCTGCTCTTGTGCCTGCTCACGGACAGCCCCCCGACCACCCGCGAGGAGCAGGCAGTCATCGGCAGAAACCAGCTGGCGGTGGCGCGCCGCGGCCGGGATCCTTCCTTGGAGCTGGAGCGCGACGGCAAGCCTATCCGTCTCCTTGCCTGGGCACGGGAGATCCTCGATATCCTAGCGCCCGTGTGTGCGCTGTTGGACGGCGACGATCCTGCGAAACCCTATGCCACCACCCTCGTAGCACGGCGGGCAGCAGTGGAAGACCCGGACCTCACCCCGTCCGCGCGCGTCCTCAAGGACATGCGCAGCCACGGCGAGGGATTCTTCCGCTTCGCGAGACGCCTGTCGGAGACCCATCGCGACTGCTTCCTCAAGCACCCGCTCGACCCGTCGAACGAGGCGCGCTTCGTTGCCGAGGCAGCGGCTTCCCTGGAGGAGCAGGCCGCCATCGAGGCGGCGGATACGCTATCCTTCGAGGAATACCTGCACCGTTATTTCTCCCAGAGTTGAGACCATGAGCACCGAGACCCGCAAGAAACGCTACGGCATCCGCTGCACCCTGCCCGCCGATGATCCCATGGCGGCCCCACACCTCCTGGGGCCCGATTGGGAAGCTTTCCGCTGGTACGAGAGCGAGCACGCACGGGACGAGGCCATCGAGGAATTCAGCCGTGAGCATCTCTATTCGCGCCGCGGCGACAAACCTAGCGTGATCTACACCAAGATCAGCCGTTAAGTGCAATTCGACGTATTCTCCGACGTGGTCTGTCCCTGTTGCTTCAGTTGTAATCACCAGCCCGCAGGGAGATAACGCTTGCTGCTGCTCGATACCGCCCTTTTGCTCCTGGCGCTGGTGATCATCCTGGCGGGGGCCGAGCTCTTCACCAACTCCCTGGAACACGTGGGTCAACGCTACCAGCTCTCCGAGGGCCTGGTGGGCTCGGTGTTCGCCGCCGTCGCCACCGCTCTGCCGGAGACAGTAGTACCGGTGATCGCGGTGTTCTTCGGCGGCAGCGACCGGACGGTGCGCGAAGGCATCGGCGTGGGCGCAATCCTGGGCTCACCGCTCATGCTCATCACCCTCGCCATGGCGCTGATCGCCCTGGTCACCGGCTTGAAACGCGGCTGGAACGTGGAGCTCAAGCCTGAGCTGAGCGGACTGCTGCGCGACTTGGGGTATTTCCTGGTGGCCTACGCCATCGCTTTCCTGGGGCTGTTCGTGCCGCGCGAACCCGCCGGCATACACGCCGTGGCCGGGTTCTGCCTGGTGTTCCTCTATACCTTCTATGTTTACAACACGGTGCGTGCTTCGGCGGCCCTGGTACACAGGGGACATGGCACCACCGCCGGCGCCGCTTTGCATCTCAAGCACACGAAACTGCCCCACGCTCTGGCGCTGGAACTCGTCCAGCTCGTGATCGGGCTCGCGTTCATCGTCGGCGGCGCAAAACTGTTCATCACCGGCGTGGAACACGTGGCCGCGGCTACCGGCATCAGCGTGCTGGTGTTGTCGCTCATCATCATCCCGGTGGCCACAGAGATGCCGGAGAAGTTCAACAGTATCCTCTGGGTGAGGCGCGGCAAGGATACCCTGGCGTTCGGCAACCTCACCGGTGCCATGGTCTTCCAAGGCACCCTGTTGCCCGCCTTCGGCCTGCAGCTCGCGGGCTGGACACCGGACCACGACGTGGTCTGGACCATGGGCATCACCATCGCCATGGCCCTTTGGACCCTATTGCTCGCCCTGCGGCGCCGGCTCACGCCAGTAGCCTTGCTGGTGAACGGCGTCGCCTACATGTTGTTCTTCCTGCTCATCGTGCCCCATTGAAATCGCCCACCCCCATGCCAGCGCCCTCCACCACCCCCTCCCCCTGTGTACGCAATTGCTGCCTCGACGAGCAGGAGGTATGCATGGGCTGTGGACGCACGCTGGCCGAGATACGGGACTGGGGGGGCGCGGACGATGCCGAGCGTCGCCGCATACTGGAAAGGGCCGCCGAGCGCCGCCGCGAGCGCGCCGCCCGGCTCAAGACTTGGTCCATGGAGCCGCCGAAGCCCTGAGGCCCGCGCCCAGGTCCAGGGTTGTGTCGCCACCGGCTTATGGATATTGTTTGACATATAAACGGTCTGGGGCCTGCCATGCGTAGCCTGCTACTCCTCGTTTCTGCCGCCTTGCTCGCCGCCTGTGCTGCCCATGGGCCGGTGCAGAACGGCGCTCCCAGGTGGGCTTATATCGGCAACGACCCTGACGGCACCCAGAACATCTCAATGCTGCCCCAGAGCAGCGACCGCAAGAATGGCACGGTCACGGCGATGTTCAACTTTGAATTCGCCTCCCCGCGGGACCTCACGGGTCCCGATCTCAAGCAAGTGAGCTATATCGAGCGCGAGGATCTGGTGGAAGTGGATTGCCGCGCCCAGACCTTGAAGCTCTTGAACGAGGTCTATTACGACGTGGAAGGTCGCGAAGTATTTCACATCAGCCCAACCGGCAGCGGCGCGGAAGCGAATCAGGTGTTCGCCGGCGGCGTCAGCGACATACTCTATGACGCAAGCTGCGGCGAAATCATCGAATGGAGCCCGCTCGGCCAGGATCCGCAGAAGACCCAGGAGATCTATGCACGTGTCGTAAAGGCGCCCGGGATCCAGGACGCCATCGTCAAGGCCAGCTTCCGCTTCGTCTATAACGACCTGCGCCAGATGGTGGCGGCACCGGCCTTGCGCACCATCGACTACCAGAGCCGCGAGAGCAGCGTCATGATGGACTGTGCCAGCCAGACCTTCACGCTCTTGCACGAGACTTACTACGGCACGGACAACGTGGCGGTCTTCGGCGTCACGCCACCCGCCGATCCGCCACCCGAGTCGGTGGTGCCCGACAGCGTCACCGGGTTGATG
>DATGHI010000161.1:0-5799 GCA_035308065.1 Gammaproteobacteria bacterium
GCGGGCCAGATGAAGCTGATGCCCGGCTTGCGTGTCTTGCGCCAGCCGTTCATCACTTTGTCGAGGTGTGCCTGTTCACGCTCGATGCGCTTCATCTGCGCGGCCGTGGGATTCACCATCTCCGGGTTGGCGATGGTCAGGCTCTGTAACGCGTATTCCTTGGGCAGTACCGTGAATTTCACTTGGCTCATGGTCGCACCGTCCTGTACCTCGAGGCTCATCTCTCCGGGCGTAGCATCGAGGGAAATACCCGCCAGGGCGTACCACTGGCCATCGTGGGTCACCACCATGATTCGATGGCCGGCCAATTCCACCTTGGGCGCAATCTTGCCCTGTACTGACAGCGGCACCACCGCCACGCCGCCGGGCACGGATTCATCCGTGGGGAAGGGCACAGGCCCTGCATTCGCAAACGCAGCGGTGAGCAAGGCGAGCGCAGTGAGGAAACCTCTCACGGCTTGTCCTTGTGGCGCAGATCTTTGACCTCCGCCAGGAGTTCGCCGTCTGCGAGCCGGGCCTGGATTGACTGTCCTGGGCGCGCCGAGGCCACGTGGCTGATGACAGTGCCACTTGCCGCATCGCTGACGATGGCATAGCCGCGCTCCAGGGTGGCGAGGGGGCTCACGGCGTCGAGGGTACGCATGGCGAGGGCGAGGCGCTTGCCTACGAGCATGAGCCGTGACCGCGCCGCCGCGTCCAGCTGCACCGTGAGGGACGTGAGTCGTTCCGAGACGCGACGCAGGCGCTGGGCCGGGCTGTGTTCTCTCAGGGAGGCGGACAGGGCCTCGAGGCGCGCGCGTTCGTGCCTCAGATGCACGCGCACGCCGCGCTCGAGTCGGAGTTGCAACTCATCGAGACGCTGGATCCGATCCCGTACGACCTTTCCCGGGTGTAGCTGCCCAAGTCGCTCCCTGCACCAGGCGAGCCGCTCGCGCCAGGCGAGCAGCAGACGGCGCTCCGCATGTACGAGACGCAGCACGTGTTCCTGCAGCCGCAGCAGCCAATCGGCGACGTCCGGCGTCGCCAGTTCCGCCGCACCCGTGGGCGTCGGGGCGCGCAGGTCCGCTGCGAAGTCGGCGATGGTGAAGTCGATCTCGTGGCCGACACCGCTCACCACCGGGATGGAGCAGGCGCGGATGGCACGCGCCACCGCTTCCTCGTTGAAGGCCCAGAGGTCTTCCAGGGAGCCGCCGCCCCGGGCGAGGATGAGCGCGTCGCATTCCGCCCGGGCGGAGGCCTGGGCCAGCATGGTGGCGATCTTGCCGCCCGCACCCTCGCCCTGCACCGGCACGGGATAGAGGATGACCCGCGCCATGGGATAACGGCGGCGGATGACGCTCAGGATATCGCGCAGGGCCGCGCCGCTCGGCGATGTGATGATGCCGATGCTGCGTGGCGCCGCGGGCAAGGGCCGCTTGCGGGCGGCGTCGAACAGGCCCTCAGCCGCGAGCTTCTTCTTCAATTCCTCGAAGGCCCGCTGCAGTTCGCCGTGGCCTGCTTCCTCCATGTGCTCGGCGATGAGCTGGTAATCGCCGCGCGGCTCGTAGAGGCTGACGCGACCCCGCACCAGCACTTTCATGCCGTCCGCCGGCTTGAAGTGCAAGAGCTGGCCGCGGTTCCTGAACAGGGCGCAGCGTACCTGCGCTTGGGCGTCCTTGAGGGAGAAGTAGAGGTGGCCGGAGGCGGGGCGGGCCAGGTTCGAGATCTCGCCTTCCACCCACAGCAGCGGGAGACCGCTGTCCAGGAGACTCCGGACGGCCCGATTCAGGTCCGAGACCGTATAGACCCGGCGCTCGGGCGTCTGACCAAAGGTTTCAGGGGTGCTGGCCACAGGTCCATCATAGCGGTGGGGCCGGGGTCACGGAAGCGACGTGGGAGGGGTTTTGTCCGGGATGGCGGAAAAGTTTATAATTCCAAGATTTACCCCACCGCCGCCCGGAGCACGCATGCGCATCGTCCAGGAAGCCCTCACTTTCGACGACGTCCTCCTCGTGCCGGCTTACACGGACGTCCTGCCCCGCGACGTCGACCTCGCCACCCGCCTCACGCGCCACATTACGCTCAACATCCCGCTGGTCTCCGCCGCCATGGACACGGTTACCGAGGCGCGGCTCGCTATCGCCCTGGCGCAGGAAGGCGGCATCGGCATCATCCACAAGAACATGACCGGCGAGGAACAGGCGCGCCAGGTGCGCATGGTCAAGAAGTTCGAGAGTGGTGTCATCAAGGATCCCTTCACCGTGACTCCTGGCACCACCATCGGCGAGGTGATGAAGCTCACCCGCGCCCACGAGATCTCCGGCGTGCCGGTGGTGGACGGCCAGCAGCTCGTCGGTATCGTCACCAGCCGCGACCTGCGGTTCGAGACCCGCTATGGCGAGCCGGTCTCCAAGGTCATGACCGGCAAGGACCGCCTGGTGACCGTGACCGAGGGCGCGGAGAAGGAAGAGGTGCTCGCGAAGCTGCACAAGCACCGCATCGAGAAGGTGCTGGTGGTGGACGGCAAGTTCCAGCTGCGCGGCATGATCACAGTCAAGGACATCCAGAAGGCCAAGGACTACCCGTTGGCCTGCAAGGACGAACACGGCCGCCTGCGGGTCGGCGCCGCCGTCGGAACCGGCGCCGAGACCGAGGAACGCATCGTCGCGCTGGTGGACGCCGGCGTGGACGTGATAGTGGTGGATACTTCCCACGGCCACAGCAAGGGCGTGCTGGACCGGGTGCGCAGCATCAAGAAGAAGCATCCCGACCTGCAGGTGGTCGGCGGCAACATCGTCACCGCCGAAGCCGCCAAGGCGCTGGTGGACGCCGGCGCCGACGGCGTTAAGGTGGGCATCGGTCCCGGTTCCATCTGCACCACGCGCATCGTGGCCGGCGTCGGCGTGCCGCAGATCTCCGCCGTGTCCACCGTCGCCGAGGCGCTCGCCAAGAGCGGTGTGCCGCTCATCGCCGACGGCGGCATCCGATATTCCGGAGACCTCGCCAAGGCCATCGCCGCTGGAGCGTATTCGGTGATGATCGGCGGCCTCCTGGCCGGCACCGAGGAGGCGCCCGGCGAGGTGGAGCTGTACCAGGGCCGCTCCTACAAGTCATACCGCGGCATGGGATCCCTCGGGGCCATGTCCCAGAAACAGGGTTCCGCCGACCGCTACTTCCAAGATCCCACCGAGGAAGTGGAGAAGCTGGTGCCGGAAGGCATAGAGGGCCGCGTGCCCTACAAGGGTTCGCTCGTCGCCATCGTGCACCAGCTCATGGGCGGCCTGCGCTCCAGCATGGGCTACACCGGCTCCAAGGACATCGAGACCATGCGCACCCGGCCGCAGTTCGTGCGCATCACTGGCGCGGGCATGCGCGAGAGCCACGTGCATGACGTGACCATCACCAAGGAAGCGCCCAACTACCGCTCAGAATGAACGACTCAGGAAGGCCGCCCAGCGGCCTTCCTGCTATTGGGAGACCGGAAACAGCATGAGCCAGCAGAACATACACAACGATCGCATCCTGATCCTGGACTTTGGTTCCCAATGGACCCAGCTCATTGCGCGCCGGGTGCGGGAGATCGGTGTGTTCTGCGAGATCCACGCGCCCGACATGGATGCGGTGGCGCTCAGGAAGTTCAACCCGCGCGGCGTGATCCTCTCCGGCGGCCCTGAGTCGGTGGTGGGCGACGCCGTGCCGAAGACCTCCAAGGCGGTGTTCGAGCTGGGGGTGCCGGTGCTCGGCATCTGCTACGGCATGCAGGACATGGCCGCGCAGTTGGGTGGAAAGGTGCTGCCCGGCACGCACCGGGAGTTCGGCATCGAGCGCATGAGCGTCACCGCCCCCTCGCGGCTCCTGGACGGCATCAGCGACGGCGAGGAGGGCGGCAAGCCCAGCCTCGAGGTGATGATGAACCACGGGGATTCCGTAACGGAGCTGCCGCCGGGCTTCGTGCGCACCGGCGTCTCGAAGAACGCTTCCTGCGCCGCCATGACCGACGAGGCGCGCCGCTTCTACGGCGTGCAGTTCCACCCGGAGGTGACCCAGACCCTGAAGGGCGGGGCCATCCTCTCGCGTTTCGTGCTGGAGATATGCGGCTGCAAGGCCCTGTGGAACTCGAGCCGGATCATCGAGGAGCGTCTCGCCGCGGTGCGCGCCCAGGTGGAGAACGGTCACGTGCTCCTGGGGCTTTCGGGCGGAGTGGACTCCTCGGTGGTGGCGGCGCTGCTGCACAAGGCCCTCGGCAAGCAATTGACCTGCGTATTCGTGGACACGGGCCTCTTGCGCCTGCACGAGGGCGACCAGGTGATGGACACCTTCGCGAAGCACATGGGCGTCAAGGTCATCCGCGTGGACGCGGAGAGCCGCTTCCTCACGGCACTCGCCGGGGTCACGGACCCAGAACAGAAGCGCAAGACCATCGGCCGGCTGTTCGTGGAGGTCTTTGAGGAGGAGGCGGAGAAGATCAAAGACGTCCAGTGGCTGGCCCAGGGGACCATCTACCCGGACGTGATCGAATCCGCCGCCGCCAGCGGCAAGGCACACGTCATCAAGTCCCACCACAACGTGGCCGGCCTGCCGGCGGAGATGCGTCTGAAGCTGGTGGAGCCCCTGCGGGAGCTGTTCAAGGACGAGGTGCGCAAGGTCGGCGTGGAATTGGGGCTACCCCATGACATGGTCTACCGTCATCCCTTCCCGGGTCCAGGCCTCGGGGTGCGCATCCTGGGCGAGGTCCGCAAGGAATACGCGGACCTGCTGCGCAAGGCGGACCACATCTATATAGAGGAGCTGCGCAAGGCGGGGCTCTACGACCAAGTCAGCCAAGCCTTCGCGGTGTTCCTGCCGGTGCGCTCCGTGGGCGTCCAGGGTGACGGCCGTCGTTACGAGTACGTGGTGGCCTTGAGGGCCGTCGAGACTGTGGACTTCATGTCCGCCCGTTGGGCGCACTTGCCCTACGAGTTCCTGGACCAGGTGTCGCGGCGCATCATCAACGAGATTTCAGGCATCTCCCGGGTCGTCTATGACATCTCTGGTAAACCACCCGCCACGATCGAGTGGGAATGATTCTCGCCGTGTCTTTTGCCCGGATACGGTGTTGCAGCACCGCTCTCGGTGCTCATTTACTGTTCGTAAACTCCGCTCCTCCAGCGGCACTGCGCCTTGTCTCCGGTCAAAATCCACAGGCGAGAACCTGTGGTAGTCGGTGATGGCCATGTCTTTGACACATGCAGATGATGAAAAATGGATGCGGGAGGCGCTGGTGCTCGCCCGGATGGCCGAGGCCGCAGGCGAGGTACCGGTGGGTGCGGTGCTGGTGAAGGATGGCGTCATCGTCGGTTCCGGGTGGAACCAACCTATCGGCGCCCATGATCCCACGGCCCATGCAGAGGTGATGGCTTTGCGCGCGGCAGCGAAGCCCGCGGGCAATTACCGGTTGACCGACACCACCCTGTACGCGACCCTCGAACCCTGTGCAATGTGCACCGGCGCCCTGGTGCACGCCCGGGTGGCGCGGCTGGTCTACGGTGCCGCCGATCCCAAGGCCGGCGCCGCGGGTTCGGTATTCAACCTGGCGCAGACCGACAAGCTCAACCATCGCCTGGAAGTGGAGGGTGGCGTGCTGGCGGAGGAATGCGGCGCACTCTTGAAAGATTTCTTTGGCCGCCGCCGTTGAAATGCAAAAGGCCCTAAAAGGGCCCTTTGTTTTTGGCGGGCCATTCGTGACAAATTTGGGCACTGGCGCGCCTCGGTTACTTTACGACCCATTCTTCTCAGGTTCAACAAACCAAGCCCGAAAAAGCCAGCCTGAAGATTGCTGAA
>DATGHI010000162.1:0-3006 GCA_035308065.1 Gammaproteobacteria bacterium
TCGCTCCGGCACCGGTGGTGGACGTGACCGCCCTGCCGCCCGCCGCTAGCACCGCCACCGGACCCCGGGCCCTGGAGACCGCCGGCGCACCGCCGCTGATCTACCTGCAGGTGGGTGCCTACGCCGAACGTGGCAACGCCGAGGCCGTGACCCAGAAGCTCTCCGCCGCGGGTATGGGACACGCGTTCATCCTGCCGGTGGCCGACGGCCAGCATACCCTCTACAAGGTGCGTGTCGGCCCAGTGCCCGACGTGGATACGGTGGACACACTCAGTTCGAAGCTGGCGAGCCTGGGTTACCCGGACGCGCAAATCGTCATCCCCTGAACCCGCGCACTGCAGGACGCATCGCAAACGGGTAAAATTTACCCTGCGTGCCGCATTTCCATCTAATCGGCATTCGCATCCCGAGCACGAGGTGTCCGTTGAGAGCCAAGAGCCTGTTCGCGTTCGTCCTGTTCGCCGTCGCCGCCGCCGCGCGCGCCATGCCGATCCCCGCCCCGCCGCAGCTCGCCGCCAAGAGCTACCTGCTCATGGAGGCTCACAGCGGCCAGGTGATCGCCGCCGTGAACGCTGACCAGCGGCGCGAGCCGGCGAGTCTTACCAAACTCATGACCGCGTACGTCGTGTTCCACGCGCTCAAGGATGGCGTCATCCGCCTGGACGACACCGCCACGGTGAGCGAACGTGCCTGGCGCATGGGCGGCTCGCGCATGTTCGCCAAGCTCGGCAGCAAGGTCAGTATCGACGACCTGCTGCAGGGCATGATCGTGCAGTCCGGCAACGACGCCACCGTAGCCCTGGCAGAGCGCGTCGGTGGCACCGAAGACGCGTTCGTGCAGATCATGAACCAGTATGCCGAGAAACTCGGCATGCACGACAGCCGTTTCGTGGATGCCTCGGGACTCACCGACGACCGGCAGCATTACATGACGGCGCGTGACCTGGCGGTCCTGTCCCGTGCCATCCTCACGGAGTTCCCCCAGTACCTGCACTATTTTTCCGAGAAGGAATTCACCTGGAACAAGATCAAACAGCCGAACCGCAACGACCTGTTGTTCAGCGATCCGACGGTGGACGGGCTCAAGACCGGTGATACCGACAACGCCGGCTACTGCCTGATCGCCACCGCAAACCGCGGCGCCATGCGCTTGATCGCCGTGGTCATGGGCACCAAAACCGAGAAGGCCCGCGGCCAGTTCGCCGAGACTCTGCTCGACTACGGTTCCAATTTCTTCGAGACGCGCAAGCTCTATGACGCGGGTACACCTGTGTCCAGCGTGCAAGTGTGGAAGGGCGTCGACGCGTCTGTGCCCGTGGGCGTGCCGGAGAATCTCTACGTGACCCTGCCCAAGGGTGCCTACAGCGAGTTGCACGCCGCGGTTCAGGGCAGCGCCGGACTCATCGCGCCCGTCGCCGACCGCACGCCGGTGGGTACCCTGCAGCTCATGCTTGAAGACAGGCTCGTGGCCCAGGCTCCGGTATACACCCTCAAGGCCGTAGCGGAAGGTAACGTCTTCCGCCGTCTGGTCGACAGCATTCGACTCTGGTTCAAGAAGAAATAGATGGCCGAGCCCCTCCCGGTAGTCCACCTGAACGGCCGCTTCCTGCCGCTCGCGGACGCGCGCATCTCGCCGCTCGACCGCGGCTTCCTGTTCGGCGACGGCGTGTATGAAGTGATCCCCGCCTACGGCGGCACGCTATTCCACCTGCCCGCTCACCTGAAGCGTCTGCAATACAGCCTGGACGGCATCCGCCTCAAGAATCCCCTCAGCGACTCACAATGGAACCGGCTCCTCAAGGAACTGGTGGCAAAGAACGGCGGCGGTGACCAGGCGGTATACCTGCAGGTATCCCGCGGCGCCGACACGGGCCGCGACCATAGTTTCCCGGCCGCGGCGGCGCCCACGGTCTACGCCATGTGCTCCCCCTTGGGCCCCCTACCGGAGGAACTCAAGACCCGCGGCGCGCGGGTGATGACGATCCAGGATTTCCGCTGGCAGCGCTGCGACATCAAGTGCACCGCGCTTCTCGGCAACGTGCTCTTGCGTCAGCAGGCCACCGACGCGGGCTGCCATGAGGCGATCCTGCTCCGGGATGGCCACGCCACCGAGGGCACGGCGAGCGGCCTCTTCATTGTGAAGGACGGCGTGCTCGTGACCGCGCCGGACGGGCCGGAGCTCCTGCCCAGCATCACCCGCGACGTGGTGCTGGAACTCGCAACGAAAGCCGGCATCCCCTGCCGCCGTGCCGCCATCCCGGTGGCAGACCTCGGCCGTGCCGAGGAGATCTGGTTCGTGAGTTCCACCCGCGAGGTCTATCCAGTGACGCAGATGGACGGCAAGCCTGCCGGCGGCGGCAAGCCAGGCCCCCTGTGGAAACGGGTCTACGATCTCTTCCAGCAGCACAAATCAGAGTTGCGCGCTTAAACCCGTGAACCGGGAATCCCCCCTCACCTTCCCCACCGCCTTCCCCATCAAGATCATGGGACGCGACGAACCCGCGTTCCATGAGGCGGTAGAGGAAATACTGGCACGCCATGTGGCTCCCCTCACGAGTCTGCCGATCAGTCGTCAGCCGAGCAGTAAAGGTCGCTTCGTCTCCATCACCGTGACCATCGACGCCCAGAGCCGCGAACAGCTGGATGCGCTCTACCGCGAGCTGAGCGGCCACGAACTCATATTGATGGTGCTATGAACACGCCAGTCATTCGGGACCTCGGCCTCGTGGACTACGTGCCCATCTGGCGGGCCATGGAGGATTTCACCCTGCGGCGCTCTGACGAGACCCCGGACGAGATCTGGTTCCTGCAGCATCCGCCGGTATTCAC
The DNA here is from genome assembly GCA_035308065.1 of Gammaproteobacteria bacterium. GTDB lineage: Bacteria > Pseudomonadota > Gammaproteobacteria > Natronospirales > REEB76 > DASUBN01. The sequence goes on from DATGHI010000162.1 coordinate 2,830, forward strand.
CCTGGGGCTCTCCGGAAAGATGGAACACGTGTTGGCACCGGGCGATATCCCGGTGGTGCATATCGACCGGGGCGGCCAGGTGACTTACCACGGCCCCGGCCAGCTCGTGGTGTATCCGTTGTTGGACCTCAAGCGCCTCAAGCTCGGCGTGCGGGCGCTGGTGGAGGCCCTGGAATT
>DATGHI010000163.1:0-5770 GCA_035308065.1 Gammaproteobacteria bacterium
GCGCCGGCAGCCTGAGCCACCGCGCACAGGCTCAGAAGAATCGCCACAGTGGGGGCGGAGAGGAACTTCACGGCTAAGTTATAGCCGTGAACGGATATCACGGGCACCGACACGCCTGAAATAATCCTGATTCATTTCTGACCTCAGGCTCTCAGACGATGGGCCGATAAGCGCTCGTAGTGAGGCCGGCATCTTTCCACCAACAATCGTTGGAAATCGCTGAGCCTGGGCTCGCGCGGCTCGTAGGGTTCGAAGCCGGTGGAGCGCTCCACCGCCGCGTACCAATGGGGCGCCCAGACACCGTCACTCTTCCGTGGTCCGACGGGCCAGTGGAGCATGCGCTGGCTGAAGGGGATACCAAGCTTCAGGCAAAGGGCGCTGAGCATGGTCCCGGGGTCTTTCAATATGTCTTCCGCGTCCAATACCGCGGGTGCTGACCCGACCCGGTCTGAGACATGGGCGAAGATCCGCGACTGCTGCTCGAAACCCAGTTCCCAGAGCGCGGCGTCGGGCCGAGTGCGGGTGAAGGATGCCACCACCAGTTCAGGACGGCGGATCAGGAAACAGTTCACGAGACCATCGAGCCAGTCGAGGCTCATGTCCGGCAGCACGTGCTGGGTCATGTGCTTCTGGTACCAGATGGGCTTGCCTCCGGGGATAGGGCCGGTGAGCTGCTTCGCCACCACGTGCCAATCGGTGGGCTGGGAAGCGATCACCTCCTCCCGGCCCGGATGGTTCACGCCGGTGGCCACGAGATAATGGGCGTAGAGGGGCTCATCGATGACCGCCGTGTCCTCCCGGTTCTCCCAGGCGCGCATCATGGCGGTGGAGATGTTGCGCGGCCCCGACCACATGGCGAGGCGCAGGCCCTCGCTCATACCCGGGGACCCTTGGCGCTCTCCTTCTTCACGAGATCCATGTAGAGGCTTTGCAGGTGCTTCACCATCGGACCACGGGGACCGATGGGGCGGCCGTCCACTTCGATGACCGGCACCAAGCCTGCGAAGGTGCCGGTGACGAAAGCTTCCTCCGCGCCGTACACATCCGTGAGGCTGAAATCCTTCTCGCAGGAGTTGATGCCTTCCTGGCGGCAGAGGCGCAACACGTTGCCGCGGGTGATGCCGCCCAGGCAATACTTGCCGGAGGAGGTCCACACCTGCCCCTGACGCACGATGAAGAAATGCGTGGAATTGCAGGTGGCCACGAAACCGTGGGGGTCCAGCATCAACGCCTCGTCGGCGCCGGCTTTGGCCGCCTGGATGCAGGCCAGGATGTCGTTGAGTTTCGAGTGGCTGTTGAGTTTCGGGTCCAACGTATCCGGAGTCGCGCGGCGCACGTGTACGGTGAACAGGCGGATGCCCTGCTCCACGGTCTTCGGTAGCGGCTGCTTGTATTCGGGGATGATGACCACGGTGGCGGGCCCGATGGTGACGCGCGGGTCCTGGTAGGGCGTCGCCTTGAGGCCGCGAGTGACCATGAGGCGGATATGCACACCGTCCCGCATCTTGTTGGCGCGCAGCACGGCTAGCAGTCGCTCGATGAGCCCAGCGCGCGTGAGACCGATGTCCATGTCGATGGCCTTGGCGCCCTCGTAGAGACGGTCCAGGTGCTGGTCCAGAAACGGCAGGCCGCCATCGTGCAACCGCAGCCCCTCCCAAATCCCGTCGCCCAGCACGTAGCCGCTGTCGAACACCGAGACCTTCGCCTCGTCCCGTGGATAGAGCTTGCCGTTGATGCTCACCTGGATGGCGGCATTGCGCGGGTCCGGTTGATAGTCGTGGGTACCCTTGGCCATGATCGGTCTCCCGAGAGCAAGACGGCGGCACGAGGCCGCCGTCATATTTGAATCGTCACACCACGCAGAAGCAATAGCAGTTAAAAATTAGAGATAAAGATCAATTTTTACAGGTTTTTCACGACAGCCTCGGCAAAGGCGCTGGTTTTCACTTCCTTGGCATTGGTCATCTGGCGCGCGAAGTCGTAGGTCACGACGCCGGAGGCTACGGTCTTGGAGTAGGCCTTCTGGATCAGGTCCGCCGCCTCACGCCAGCCGAGGTATTCCAGCATCATCACGCCGGAGAACAAGAGCGAACCGGGGTTGGCCTTGTCGAGGCCGGCGTGCTTCGGAGCCGTACCATGGGTGGCCTCGAACACCGCCAGGGAATCGCCGATGTTGGCGCCGGGTGCGATGCCCACGCCGCCTACTTCAGCCGCCACCGCGTCCGAGAGGTAGTCGCCGTTCAGGTTCGGGGTCGCCAGCACCGCGTACTCATCGGGGCGCAGCAGCATCTGTTGGAACATGATGTCGGCGATTTGATCCTTGACCACGATCGGCTTGCCGGTCTTCGGGTTCTTGAACTGCATCCACGGACCGCCGTCCAGAAGCGTCGCGCCGAACTCCTGTTTGGCAACTTCGTAGCCCCACTGGCGGAACGCACCCTCGGTGAACTTCATGATGTTGCCCTTGTGGACAAGCGTCACGGAGCTGCGGTCGTAGTCAATGGCGTGCTGGATGGCCTTGCGTACCAGGCGCTTGGAACCATGGGCAGAGATGGGCTTCACGCCCAAGCCCGCGTCCTCGAAGAATTTGGCTCCCAGCTCCTCCCGCAGGAACTTGGCGAGCTTCTTGTTCTTGTCGCTGCCGGCTTCGTATTCGATGCCGGCGTACACGTCCTCGGTGTTCTCGCGGAAGATGATCACATCCACCAGCTCCGGCTTCTTGAGGGGCGACGGCACGTTAGGATAATGCTTCACCGGGCGCACGCAGGCGTAGAGGTCGAGATCCTGGCGCAGGGTGACGTTCAAGGAGCGGAAACCGCCACCCACGGGCGTCGTCAGCGGGCCCTTGATGGAGACGATGAGGTCCTTGATGGCGGCCAGGGTCTCGTCCGGGAAATAGTTGCCGTCGTAGAGCTTCTGGGCCTTCTCGCCGAGATAGATCTCGCACCAGTGGATCTTGCGCTTGCCGTTGTAGGCCTTGGCCACCGCCGCGTCCCAGATCTTCATGCTGGCCGGAGTGATGTCCACGCCGATGCCGTCGCCTTCCACGAAGCCCAGGATGGGATGATCGGGCACCACCAGCTTGCCGTTGGCCACCGAGATCTTCGTGCCGCCGGACGGCAGCTTGACGTGCTTGTAGGACATGAGCGTTCCTCGAGGGACGGGGGGTTATTCGGATGAGCGGGGAATTATAGCGTACGCACTTCGCAGACCGGGCCCTGCACCGCGAGCGTGCCGGAGCGGCCCGGCACCTCGGCCATGACCACGGTGTTCATGGGCAGCGCCTTGCGATCGAGGGATTTGGCGAGCGTCTCGGTCGCGACCAGATCGTAACCCTGGGATTTCCAGCCTGAGAGCAGCTTCTCGAATACGGGCCGGAGCGCCATACCTTCGAGCTCCGCGTGGAGGGTGAAGACGTGCCCTGTCTCAGGCGCATCCTTCTCCGTGAGCTTCAAGAGATGCTCGGCGACGTTCTCCACGGTCACACCGCTCACACCCACGAGCTCATCCAGGGTCGGCAATGTGGTGGGGATCTGCGGCACGGCATAGACCCGGCCATGCATCTCCGGCAGGAACGGATGGGTGCCGCGGGTGTCGCTGGCGTAGAGCATGTGATATTGGGACTCCAGCTCGAAGGCATGGGCGTTCATCTGCCAGCCGGCGGCGCCGAAGGTCTTGGGCTCCACGCCGAAGACTTCGATGAAACGCTCCACCGCCAGGACGAACTCACGGCGTGTCCAAGCGGCATCGCGGAGCGCCACGAAGTCCTGCCAGCGGATGTGATCCCAGGTATGGATGCCCACCTCGTAGCCCGCGTCGCGCACGGCGCGCATGGGCGCGGCGGCCTTCTTGCCGATGTCCGGCCCGGGGATCAACACGCCGTACATGAGGGTCTTGAGGCCGTAGTTGCCGGCCACGTTGGTGCGAAAGACCTTCTTGAGGAAGCCCGGGCGGAACATGCGCCGGAGCGCCCGGCCGGTGTTGTCGGGCCCCAGGCTGAACAGGAAGGTGGCCTGAGCCTGATGCTTCTTCAGGGTGTCCACGAGCTGCGGTACGCCTTCAAGCGTGCCGCGCAACGTGTCAACGTCTATCTTCAGCGCAAGCCGTTTCACGGGCTTAGGTGTTCTCTTCCACCAGATCCCGGGCCCTGGCCACGTCGCCGCGGTAGAACTCGAAAAGCCTGCGCAGCGCGGTCTTCATGTCCACCTTCGGCTCCCAGCCGAGTTCCTTGCGGGTGTGCTCGATACTGGGCAGACGGTTCTCCACGTCCTGGTAACCTTTGCCGTAATAGTCGTCGGCGCTGACGTCCAGCAGCTTGACCTTCTTGGCGCTGACGGAGTATTCCGGCATGGAGAGCGCGATCTCCATCATCATGTTCGCCAGTTCCTTCACGGAGTGGCTGTTCTTGGGGTTGCCGATGTTATAGATGCGCTTGTCCGCGGCGCCGCCCTTGTTCTCGATGATGGTCATGAGCGCGTCGATGCCATCGTCCACGTAAGTATAGGCGCGCTTGCGGGCGCCGCCGTCCACCAGCTTGATGGTCTCGCCGCGCACGATCTGGCCCAGGAACTGGGTCACGACGCGGGAGCTACCCTCCTTCGGTGTGTAGATGGAGTCGAGGCCGGGCCCGATCCAGTTGAACGGGCGGAACAGGGTGTAGGCCAGGCCCTCGCGGTCGCCGTAAGCGGCGATGACACGATCCATGAGCTGCTTGCTGCAGCTGTAGATCCAGCGCGGCTTGTTGATGGGACCGAGGATCAGCTCAGATGTGTAAGGATCGAAGCCCGGGTCGCGGCACATGCCGTAGACCTCGGACGTGGACGGGAACAGCACGCGTTTCTTGTACTTCACGCACTGGCGCACGATGGGTAGGTTGGCCTCGAAATCGAGCTCGAAGACCCTGAGCGGATCCTTGACGTAGGTGGCGGGCGTGGCGATGGCCACCAGCGGCAGCACCACGTCGCACTTGCGCACGTGGTATTCGACCCATTCCCGGTTGATGGTGATGTCGCCCTCGAAGAAGTTGAACCGCGGGTTCCCCATCAGGTCCGAGACCTTGTCGGAGAACATGTCCATGCCGTGGACTTCCCAGTCCGTGGTCTCCATGATGCGCTTGCTGAGGTGGTGGCCGATGAAGCCGTTGACACCCAGGATCAGGACTTTCTTCACGTTCAATCTCCCAATGAAAGCGGCTTGGCGCCGTGGTCCCGCGCGAACTGCGCGGCATCCAGTGTCCGGCCGTCCAATTCCAGTCGCAGTATCTCCACCCGCTTGCCGTCGCCGCAGTCGGCGTAGCAGCGGCCGGAGTCAGAATACAGCACCGCCGCCTTGTGCTTCGCGGCCTGGTCCGGGTAATGGCTCAGCAAGAGCCGTAGCGGTTTGCCGTCGGCTTTGCTGTAGGCGCCCGGATAAGGTGGCGCCACGGCACGGATGAGGTTGTGTACTGCCCAGGCGGGCTTTGCCCAGTCCACGCGCCCGTCCTCGGGGCGGCGACGCCCGTAGTAGCTGCCGGCCCGCAGGTCCAGCGGCCGCCGCGACGCGGTGCCGAGCACCAGCTGCGGCAGGCTGCGGTCCAGGACCATCTCCGCGGCCAGCGTCACTTTGTTGAACACCTGCTGGGCGGTGTCGTCCGGCAGGATGGGCACTGCTTGCTGATCCACCAGGTCGCCGGCGTCCGGCTTCATCTGCATGTAGTGCAGGCTCGCGCCGGTCTGGCGCTCGCCGTGGATGATAGCCCAGTTCACCGGCACGCGTCCGCGGAACTTGGGCA